>NZ_AUTH01000088.1:0-59094 GCF_000497975.1 Pseudoalteromonas sp. TB41
CCCGCCACTAGCGACAGCCATCTGCCTCAATCCCCGCAAAACAAAGAAGAAACTTTACAACGCATGGAGCAGGCCACAAAAAAAGTACAGGAATGCCGCCAAGCCAAACAGGAGCTTCCGCGCTCCCCATACAGTACGGCCGATAAGGCGCGTATTGTCGATGAGGGATTAAGCGATAAGTTTATCGTGCGTGTCATTGAGTCCAAATACGCGGGTGATAGCGGTACCATTGGCTATATGCCAGAGGGAGCAACCACCGCCACCTACTGGACAACCACTTACACACAACTAGAGCATGCCGATAAGGACGCTGAACTGATTACCAAGGCCGTTGGTATTGATTACAACCCCGAGGCCGATTACACCTTATTGCTTATTGACCAAGAACAGGCCAACGCCAAAGGCGATATGGTGAGTTTTATTCCCACCTATGGCAATTTAAGCGAGTTTTCACAAAAAGAAATTGCCGATGAATTTGAAGGCCGTGAATACCTCATCGAGCCCTGCATGACACCGGAATACAGCGAAGCCTATGAGCATATTCATGGCACCGCTAAGCGTAAAGGTGTAGACCTTAATAATAAACAGCAATTTAACAAGCACGCCAAAAGCCTCGGCTTCGATGAAGATCAGACTGTGTTGCTGGATATGCGCCACCAAATGAACAAAAAGCTCGGTGCTAACGAACAGTTTTTGGGTAACGGTATGACCAAGGACAATACCGCCAATAACCCGGTTACGCCCTTTGGTGAACCTAAGACCGGCCAAGACTATGGCCCACTGGAAACCTTCACCTACGATAAAAACCCTCAAACATTGGGCAAGCTGGAAAAAGACGGCATTGTTACCCGCATTCCACTGAATAAGTCCTAAGGAACAAACATGAAGCAATTTAATGAGATAGACCCCTTAACCATTTCCCAAGACCCCCGTGTGGTTGCCAGCATTCAAGATGACCGAAACCCTAATATTACTTATTACTTCTTAATTGATGCCGATCACTTAATATTGGCAACTGCTGACTACTTCACCGACCTTGAGACACAAGAAAGTGAATGGCTGCATTACCAAATCGAATTCCCCAAGCGCGGCTTACAGTGGTACTTGGATACCTTGCAGCACAAATTCTTTAAAACCGAGGCTGAAGGCGGCCTGCCCAAAGGCCAGTTTCATGATAAAACTGAAATTGACGGTGAGCGACTAAAGCTTGGGCGTGCTTTCAACGCCGACGGTAACGGCGGGGGCGGGTATTCTTTTGTGACCCTTGATCGTAAAGAGAGCTATGGTTCGGCAAAAGAGCACACCTTCACTGACGCGTTTTTATTCAAAGGCGGGTTGATTCAGATTCTGCTAGATATTGCCGGTAAAATTAAGGCTGGTCAGCTATAAAAAGCCATAACAAACGCAAGCAGCCGGATATTTATTCTGGCGCTTGGCTTGTGCTTATCGCTACGCTAGCACAAGCCAATCCCCTCCATAAATACCGCTGTTGCGGGCGTTACTGTATTTGAGAGTTATGGAATTAAACGAAGCAATCACATCTTACAATGAGCTATTAGGCAAATACGGTGTTCGCAATTGGAGGCTTAGTGATGTTCGTTCTGCGTCATCAGCACGAACTGTACTTAAAAAGTTTGGAGGAATGGGAAGTATAAATGATTTATATATTTGTTTTGCCAATGGTCACAATATAAATCCAGATCAAGAAGCAGCAGTAAATAGTGAGCTTCATGAATTATTAGAGTGTATTTATCAGCATTGTAAAGCAAAGGCTAAGTAGTGAGAGATACATCACAAAGTTAAAAAGTTTAGGTACCCACGCACTTCGTGCTGGTCCTACGTAAACTGTTACGTTTTTTGTTTCCAAAAACACCGCCGTTGCCAAAGGCGTTATAAATCTAGGAATCATTATGAAATGGCCTACAACTGAACAATGCTATGCGGCAATGGCAAAACTCGCTGAGTATTATATGGAAGGTGAGAAGCTGGACTATTGGATGGATTTGATTTGTAGTGGAGTTGCTAAGGACGTTTTCCCTCCAGGCAAAGGCTTCCTTGTAGATGTATATGAAGCAAGGATGTCCACGGATAAGCCTGAGCTTGAAGACTACTTGGAATTGCACCAGCTTATTTGTAGCGTATGTGTGTAGCTAAGTTAGATTTATAACCAGCGTATTAAGAGTAGACGGTGAACAGATGGCTGCTTTTTTTCACTAATTTTAGTCAACTGCTTCTTTAGTCAACTGCTTTCGCTGCTTACACAGGCGTTACCACTGTCTGCAAATGGCACTGAGCTGCCATAGATATTAACTATCAACTCAGCTCTTTTATCGCGCTACTTATCCCATCTAAACTCAGCGGGTACATGCGGTTGTTCATTAGCTGCTTTATAAAGTCAATTGATTGATAGTACGGCCAATGCTCAACCGGCTGTGGGTTGAGCCACGCGACTTTATCAAAGTGATTGGTGATTCGGTTTAACCACGCACTACCAGGTTCTTCATTCCAATGTTCTACTGAGCCGCCAGGGTAGGCAATTTCATATGGGCCCATAGTGGCATCGCCAACAAATATTACTTTGTAGTCGCTGGTAAACTTGTTGATCAGCGTCATGGTGTCAATAACGTTTGAGTGGCGGCGTTGGTTATCTTGCCAAACGTGTTCGTATAAACAGTTATGAAAGTAGTAAAACTCTAAATGTTTAAACTCGCTGTGGGCGGCGCTAAATAGCTCTTCACAGGTATGAATGTAGTCATCCATTGAACCGCCAATATCAAACAGCATCAAGACTTTTACGGCGTTGTGGCGCTCGGGGGCCATTTTTACATCGAGCATGCCACCTTGTTTGGCGGTCGCGCGAATAGTCTCGTTTAAATCAAGGGTGTCGCTTGCGCCCGTGCGGGCAAATTTGCGCAGCTTTTTAAGGGCCAATTTTATGGTACGAGAGCCAATTTCGCGGTCAGAATCTAGATTACGGTATTCGCGCTTATCCCACACTTTTACCGCTTGGCGATTGCGGTTGCCGTCTTGACCAATGCGCACGCCCTCAGGGTTATAACCATACGCACCAAAAGGTGAGGTGCCACCGGTACCTACCCACTTATTGCCGCCAGCGTGGCGTTTTTGCTGTTCTTCTAAACGCTCTTTTAGGGTTTTCATTAGCTCGTCGAGCCCGCCCATGGCTTTTAGTTGGGCTTTTTCTTCATCGCTTAGGTGCTTTTCAAACTCTTTACGCAACCAATCTTCAGGTAAGTTGTGTTGCTGTTTTAAGCTCTCGAGCAGGTCTAAGTCGGCAATACCGCTAAAGTAATCGCTAAAGGCTTTATCGAAACGGTCAAAATGGGTTTCGTCTTTTACCATAATAGTGCGCGCTAAATGATAAAAGGCGTCTACATCAGCAAATACAACGCCTTGTTTTAAAGCGTTTATTAAATCGAGCAGTTCGCGCAGACTCACGGGTAAGCGGTATTTGCGTAGCGTGAAAAAAAACTGTACCAACATATTAGCGACGGCTCATAAACGCGAGCTTTTCGATTAGGCTTATGTCTTGCTCGTTTTTAAGTAGTGCGCCGAACATCGGCATTAAGCCGCCTTTTTGCGCTTTGTCGTGCAGGGTTTTGGCGTCTATGTCTTCAGCCATTAATAGTTTTAACCAATCCAGTAACTCGCTGGTAGATGGCTTCTTTTTAAGGCCGTTGGCTTCGCGTAAGTTAAAAAACACTTCAAGTGCTTGGCGAACTAAATCTTGTTTAACATGCGGGTAGTGCACATCAATAATTTGCTGCATTTCGTCGCTATTTGGAAAATCAATATAATGGAAAAAGCAGCGGCGTAAAAACGCATCAGGCAGCTCTTTTTCATTGTTTGATGTGATGATCACAATAGGGCGCTCTTTGGCCACAATGCGCTCACCGGTTTCGTATACATGAAATTCCATTTTATCGAGTTCGAGTAGTAAATCGTTTGGAAACTCAATATCGGCTTTGTCTATTTCGTCAATCAGGAGTACTGGGCGTTTTCCGTTTAGCTCAGCGTACATGAAGGCTTGCCACAGCTTACCTTTAACTATGTAGTTACTAATATTGTGAACGCGCTCATCACCTAGCTGGCTGTCGCGTAAACGCGATACTGCATCGTACTCGTACAAACCTTGCTGCGCTTTAGTGGTTGATTTTATATGCCACTGAATAAGCTCTGTATCTAAACTTTTTGCCAGCTCTTCAGCCAACATGGTTTTACCTGTGCCCGGCTCGCCTTTAATTAAAAGCGGTTTTTGCAGCATAATAGCGGCGTTTACTGCCTGTTTTAATGCTGAGCTTGCGATGTAGTTGTCGGTTGAATTAAATTGCACGGGTCATCCTCTGGTCTGAGCAGTAATTATTATGCGTTATAATGCCATAGTTAATCGGCTTCACCAAGGTAGGCAAAACGCGCAATCGTTTTACCGTCTTTTTCTACGGTTTCAGTAAACATACTTAGTGGGCGTGCCCATATGCCGTATTCACCGTATAAGGCTTGGTAAATAACCAATTGCTCGTTGGTTTCGCTGTGAGTTGCCACATGCATAACTTTGTATTGTGGGCCTTTGTAGTGTTGATATAAACCCAGTTTTAGTGCTGTAGTCATAGTCTGTTATCTTGTATAATTTGCCTTCGCTTTTTATTATGCCAAAGAATACGCCAATACTATGAATTATATTTCTCTTGATGATTACAAAAAAGCCTGGGTATTTCGCCACAAAGATATTCCGGTTTCAGATATTGATGCAGCTAATATTAAACCGATGACCAGCGAGCGTGCTGCAGTGCTATGGACAACCATGGTGAGTCGTGAACATGATCATCCTGACTTTTTTGATAAAACCGATTGGTGCGCGCAAGAGCAAAACTTTAGCCAAGAAGTAAATTGGGAAGACGCATGGGAATGCGAAGAACCCCAATTTCCTGACGCTATTTTAAACCACCTAGACTGGCAGGCTAACACCACCGTTTATTTTTGTATGGCGCGCGATAATATTATTGAAACGAGCTTTGATGTGTTTAAACGCAACTGGCAAAACTTTATGTTTTTAGCCGATGGCAGTTTATTAATTGGAAAAAAACGTAATACGGTTGTGCAATTTTTAGAATCAGGCATTGCGAAATTAGGCGAAAAGCCCTAACAATCGGTGCTTAAAAACTGTGCATTACTGTGTTATAAAACATCTATTAAGGTGTTTTTGAGTACAGCGATTGGTCAGTAAAAATAAGCAGTTTGACACAAACCAACAAGTTGAAATGTGGCAAACTGATGCACAAAAAGTGCTTTATGCACAATTATGTAATGCCTTTTATCAGCGTGAGGTGCAGCGCTTAGTGGCTGAACCTAATGGTGATCGTTTACGCAGGCAATTAAAAAGCCTGCCTTATTACATTGAACGTGCCGCAACACGGGTGGCTAATGCAACATCGCCTTTTACGCTCGATGCGCAAAATGGTGGGTGGCTTGAAAAGCAAAAACCAACTCCGCCAGAAGTTAATTCTTCAGCGAATGAACTTTTTTATCAAGTCTATGCCAAAGTTGGGCTGATTATTCCTGTATTATTACAAAATCACGGCCAAATTCGGGTTAGAATAGACAGCATTGATCAAGTAACTAAAACACAGGTTCATTGCAATGAGCTTGGCTGGTTTGATTTTTTAGGTCAAGGGCTTGAGCAGCAAAGTGCGCAATTACTCAAACCCAACAAAGCAACGCTTGCTGCGGCGTGTTGTGGCCACCAGTGGCAGTTTTCAAAGCGCAGTACGCCACGGGTATTATCGTTACGGGAAATGTTATTGGCTGCCAATATTAATTGGCGCAATGTTAAGCGGCCATTGGCGTAAAGCTTACAATTCAAAATTAAAATAAGGAGTGTTTAATGCGATTTTTTCAATTTGGCTTGTTGTGCTTAGCACTTTTTATTCAGTATAGACTTTGGTTTGGCCATAATGGTGTGCAAGACTACACCCGTCTAAAAAATGCGGTGGCATCGCATCAACAAACAAACGAAAAGCTGATCAAGCGTAATAAAGTATTAAAAGCGGATATAGAAGATTTAAAGCTCGGCCTTGAAGGTATTGAAGAGCGTGCCCGCAACGAATTAGGAATGATTAAACCGGACGAAACCTTTATTCGTGTTTTACCGGCTCAACACCATGACAAATAAATTTACTATTGCAGCTATTGTTCCTGCCGCAGGTGTTGGTAGCAGAATGCAACACACAACACCAAAGCAATATATTTCCTTAGCAGGGAAAACCATTTTAGAGCACACGCTCGCTAAGTTATCGCAGTTACCGCAGTTAAATTCTATAGTGGTGGCTTTGAGCGAAACCGACCCTTACTTTGACGACCTTACCCTAATAGACTCTCGCATTGTGCGTGCTATTGGCGGTAAAGAGCGTGCAGATTCAGTATTAAACAGTTTATTGTTTTTAGCTGCCAATCCACCGACTTGGGTTTTGGTGCATGATGCAGCAAGACCTTTAGTGGATATTGCTGATATAAAACAGTTAATAACACAATGCGTGCAATCCGATGAAGGCGGCATTTTAGCCAGTAAAGTAAAAGACACCATAAAACGCGGCCAAACACATGCACAGCACACTGTGCCGCGTGACGATTTATGGCAAGCGCTTACGCCACAGCTTTTTAAATATGACGAGCTCAAAACAGCACTGCAAAATGCGTTAGCCAATGGGGCAATTATTACTGATGAAGCCAGTGCAATGGAGTGGGCAAATAAGCCGGTAAAGCTGGTGGCAGGGCGCAGTGATAATATTAAAATTACCACCCCAGAAGATTTAGACTTAGCAGGCTTTTTACTGCAAAAACAAAATAATGAGAGTGCAACATGATACGAATAGGCCATGGTTTTGACGTGCATAAGTTTGGAGGCCAAGGGCCTTTAACCATCTGCGGCGAAAAAATTGATTACCCTCAAGGCTTTTTAGCGCACTCAGATGGTGATGTAGCTATTCATGCTTTATGTGACGCTATTTTAGGATCATTAGCGCTGGGTGATATTGGTAAGCATTTTCCGGATACGGCCAGTGAATATGAAAATATTGATAGCCGTATTTTACTTCGCCATGTAGTGAACCTAGCCAAGCAACAAGGTTATGTATTGGGCAATGCGGATGTAACTATTGTGGCACAAGCACCAAAAATGCTGCCGCACATCCAAGCCATGCGAACCAATCTTGCCAGTGATTTAAATGCCGAGCTTTCACAGGTAAATGTAAAAGCTACCACTACCGAAAAACTCGGTTTTGAGGGGCGTAAAGAAGGAATTTCAAGCCATGCTGTGGTCATTATGAGTAAACAAAACGCATGAGCGAATTAAATTATTTATATGGCGCGCCGCTTTCCAAAGCCGACTTTAAAACCACCGCAGAAGACTTTATGGTTGATGAGGAGCTCGGTATAGAGTTTACCGGCAGTGGTGAACACGTGTGTTTGCAAGTGGTTAAAAAGGGTGAAAACACCCAATATGTTGCCAAGCTGATTGCACAAAAAGCGGGTGTATCGCCACGTGATGTAAGCTATGCCGGTATGAAAGACCGCCATGGAGTATGCTCGCAGTGGTTTAGCGTAAAAGTACCGATTAAAAAGCATATTGATTTTACAGAGCTGAACAGTGAAAGCGTGTTTGTGGTATCGCAGCAGCGCCATGAGCGAAAATTGCGCACCGGTTGCCATAAAGGAAATAGATTTACTATTACCTTGCGCAATGTAACCGAGCCGCTTGATATTTTGTGCCGTATAAACGCAGTACGCGCAGGTGTGCCTAACTATTTTGGTGAACAGCGCTTTGGTCGTGATGGACACAACCTAGTGATGGCCGAAAAGATGTTTGCCGGTGAGCGTATTCGCGATAAAAAGCTGCGAGGCATTATTATTTCTGCTGCGCGTTCACATGTGTTTAATCAAATTGTTAGTTTACGCGTGGCAGAGCATGGCCTTGCTAAAACCATGCACCGCGAAGTATTTATGCTCAGTGGCAGTAATGCATTTTTTGAAGATGCGATAAGTGATGAAAATATTGCACGGCTTGCCTCAGGCGACATTATGATGTCGGCGCCCATGGTGGGCAAAAGTGAAAAAGGCTTAACCGAACAAGAAAAAACATGGTTGGCACCGTATCAAGTATGGTGTGATGGCTTAGGTGAGTTAGGGCTTAAAAACGAGCGTAGAATGCTGCGTTTAATCCCTCAAGATCTAAGCATAGAAACACTTGATGAACGCACATTAAAACTCAGCTTTGGTTTACCCAAGGGCTGCTTTGCAACGGCTTTACTGCGCGAACTGGTTAATTATACTGACGCCAGCCCTCGCGAGCGAAAAGAAAAGGATAACGCAGATGAAGATTCTATTAAGTAATGATGATGGTGTTAATGCCAAAGGTATTGCTGTTTTATATCAAGCATTAACACAAATTGCTGAGGTAACGCTGGTTGCGCCAGATAGAAATTGTAGTGGTGCTAGTAATTCACTAACGCTAATGAATCCGCTGCGTGCCACAACGCTCGACAACGGATTTATGTCGGTAAACGGTACACCCACTGATTGTGTGCACTTAGGTGTTAATCAATTAGTGGATGAAAAACCCGATTTGGTTGTTGCCGGTATCAATCATGGCGGTAATTTAGGCGACGATACACTTTACTCTGGTACAGTTGCTGCGGCGACCGAAGGTCGTCATCTGGGCCTACCAGCAATTGCAGTATCTTTGTGCTCTCATCATGGTGAGCATTTTGAAACAGCGGCAGCCGTTACTGTAAATATTATTAAAGGGCTTGCCTCACATCCGCTGCCGAAAGATCAGATCATTAATATTAATGTTCCCGATATTCCGCTCTCTGAGCTCAAAGGCGTTCAGGTAACTCGTTTAGGGGCTCGTCACAAAGCAGAAACCATGACCAAGCAAACCGATCCATGGGGACGCGATATTTTTTGGTATGGCTCACTAGGGCTTGAAAGCGATGCCGGTGAAGGCACTGACTTTTATGCGGTTAATAATGGCTATGCATCAGTGACCCCGTTAAGCGTTGATATGACTGCCAAAGACAGTATTAAAGCCGTGGGAGAATGGTTAGCCGAGTTGGAGATTAACCGTGCTGGCTAATTATACCCGCAGTGCACAAGCGCTTTCAGAGCTTTTACAGCGAGAGGGCGTAGAAGATAAAGAGGTTTTAAAAGCAATAGCGCAAATTCCTCGGCATATTTTTATTGATGATGTACTCAAGCATAAAGCGTATCAAAATACCGCGTTACCGATAGGGCAAGGGCAAACTATTTCTCAGCCTTATATTGTTGCCCGCATGACCGAGCTAATGCGATTGGCAGGTGTACAACATAAGGTGTTAGAAATAGGCACAGGGTCTGGCTATCAAACGGCGGTTTTGGCTAAAACCTTTGATAAAGTATATTCGGTAGAGCGTATTAAAGCTTTGCAATGGCAAGCTAAACGCCGATTACACCAGCTTGATTTGTACAATGTCGCCATGAAACATGGCGATGGTTGGCAAGGCTGGCAGTCACAAGCGCCATTTGATGGCATTATCGTGACCGCTGCGGCAACCACCATTCCCCCCGAGTTACTCGCACAACTTGCCGATGGAGGCGTATTACTCGCCCCTATTGGTGAGGCGGAACAAAAATTAACTATGGTTATTCGCCAAGGCGATAGCTTTACAGAGCATGTAATTGCGCCAGTAAGATTTGTACCTTTAGTCCCTGGTGATATTGAATAGGAATTCATTTTGAAGTTGTTTACCAAGTTATACGATATGGCGCTAGTGTGGGCTAAACACCGCCATGCAGAACGTTATTTAGCAGGAATGAGCTTTGCCGAATCGGTATTTTTTCCGGTCCCACCCGATGTAATGTTAGCCCCCATGTCGCTAGCGCAACCGAGTAAGGCATGGCGATTTGCAAGCTTTGCCACGGTTGCGTCTGTGCTCGGCGGCGTGCTGGGTTACCTGCTTGGATTTTGGTTGTTTGAACCGGTTGTAGAGCCCTTTATTGCGCAAATGCAATGGCAAGATAAATTTAATACGGCGCTTGCATGGTTCAAAGATTATGGTGTTTGGGTGGTATTTATAGCGGGATTTTCGCCTATTCCTTATAAAGTGTTCACCATTGGCGCTGGTGTATTACAAATGGCGTTTTTACCTTTTATTATTGCTTCTGCTGTTGGCCGTGGCGCGCGTTTCTTTTTAGTTTCTGCTTTAATGAAATGGGGCGGAGTTAAAATGGAACAAAAATTACGTCAATATATTGAAGTACTTGGCTGGGCAGTGGTTGCTTTAATCGCTGTTGCGTACCTATTGTTGCGATAATAGCCATAATATAATGATATTAAAACAGAGGGCAAAACACATTGAATAAACAAATACGCTGTTATGTTGCTTTATTTATTAGTGTTTTGCTTTGTGCATGCTCGTCTCGCCATGTTCCGGCTCCTGTAAGTAGTTTAAATAATAATATTAATGACTATCCTTCACGGATTAATATTAACGGTGGTAAGTACACAGTACAAAAAGGCGATACACTTTACTCGATTGCTTTTAGTGCCGGAAAAGATTTCAGAGAACTTGCAAAAAACAATTCAATTCCATCACCTTACACTATTGTTCCTGGTCAGGTTGTATCCCTTTTAGAACCAAGCAGGTCAAGGGTTACACAAAAAAAGCATAAAAAGAAAGCTGCTAAAAAGCCTTCTCATTTACAAAAAAGTAACAGAAAATTAAAGAAAGAGCTTGATAAGCCGAAAAAACGTAGGTATGTTCAAAAACAAGCTAACCAAAAAATTAGTCAGTCTCAAGGTTCTTCAACTAAAAAGTTGAGTTGGTTTTGGCCTGCTAAAGGTAAAATAACAAAACGCTTTTCTAACAAGGAAAATGGTTATAAAGGCCTACAGATTGCTAATAAAAAGGGTACTACCGTACTCGCCGCTGCTCAAGGAACGGTAGTCTATGCGGGTAGTGCACTAAGAGGTTACGGTAATTTAATTATTTTGAAACATAACGATGATTACCTAAGTGCTTATGCACATAATTCAACGTTACTTGTTAAAGAAAAGCAAACAGTGAAGGCGGGACAAAAAATAGCAGAAATTGGTAATTCAGAGTCTTCAGTAACGGCACTTCGTTTTGAAATTCGTTATCGAGGAAAAGCTGTTAACCCTGCTAAATACCTACCCTGAACTAAAGGTGTTGATTGATTGTTCTGGAGAAGGCTCATGGCTAATATAGCAAAAGCTAATAAAACGACTACAGACCTTAATCATAAAGTTATTGATAGCTTGCTCAGGAGAAGTCTTATGGCTGATGTAGCAAAAGCTGAGAAAACCCCCACTGATGATAAGTTTGACGATTCAAAAGTTGAAGATCCAACGCAACTACTTGATGACGTGGAAGATGAAGACGTATTTGTTAAAGAAGAAGTCACTAAAAACCTCGACGCCACTCAGTTATACCTAGGCGAAATTGGTTTTTCCCCTCTATTAAGTGCAGAAGAAGAAGTATTTTTTGCACGAAAATCGCTGAAAGGCTGTGAAGCTTCCCGTAAACGCATGATTGAAAGTAACTTACGCTTGGTTGTGAAAATTGCGCGCAGGTATAACAATCGTGGGCTTGCTCTACTCGATTTAATTGAAGAAGGTAACTTAGGACTCATTAGAGCGGTTGAAAAGTTTGATCCTGAACGTGGTTTTCGATTTTCTACTTATGCTACATGGTGGATACGTCAAACCATTGAGCGGGCGATAATGAATCAAACGCGTACGATTCGTTTGCCTATTCATGTAGTTAAGGAGCTTAACGTTTATTTACGTACAGCACGTGAGCTAACGCAAAAGCTTGATCATGAGCCTACCGCAGAAGAAATTGCAGAAAGCTTAGATAGACCGGTTGAAGACGTCACCAAAATGCTACGCCTAAATGAAAAAATAGCCTCTGTAGATATGCCCATTGGTGGCGAGAATGACAGTGCATTATTAGATGTGATTGCCGACGAAAAAAATGTAGGTCCTGAAGGTGAAGTGCAAAACAATGATATGAATACGCATATTATTGACTGGTTAGGTGAATTGAACCCTAAGCAGCGCGAAGTACTGGCACGTCGGTTTGGTTTACTCGGTTATGAGCCTTCAACGCTTGAAGATGTGGGCCGTGAAATTGGGTTAACCCGTGAGCGAGTTCGCCAAATACAGGTTGAGGCGCTACGTCGGTTAAAAGATATCTTGCAGCAAGAAGGATTAAGTACCGAAAGCTTATTTGAACAGTTCGCTTAATCTAAACACGCAATAAAATTAAATACAGCCCGACCTTTTAGTCGGGCTGTTTGCGTTTAAAGCAGTGCTTTTAATTTATAAAGCAGTTCATGCGCCTGACGCGGTGATAGGTTATCGGGATCTATTGCGGTCATTTGTTGCTCAAGCTCATTAGGCTGAATTATTTGCGGTTCACTATCAAACGGTAAAACCTGTTGCTCTGTGGTGACTGTTGTGACACTTTGATGATTTTCAAGCAAGCTTAGCTTTTGTTTTGCTTGGGCAATAACCGCTTTAGGTACGCCAGCCAGAGCTGCCACTTGCAAACCAAAACTTTTACTTGCGGCACCATCTAATACCGTGTGCATAAAGGCAATGGTATCGTTGTGTTCAATGGCATCTAAGTGCACATTAACCAATCCAGGTGTTTGTTCTGCAAGCTCTGTGAGTTCAAAGTAATGGGTTGCGAACAGAGTTTTAGCTGCTATTTTTGAAGCAAGATGATCAGCTGTCGCGTATGCCAGTGATAAACCATCGTAAGTACTGGTTCCTCGGCCTATTTCATCCATTAATACTAATGATTGTGCGGTGGCATTATTTAAAATTGCCGCAGTTTCTGTCATTTCAACCATAAAGGTAGAGCGCCCAGATGCTAAGTCGTCACTGGCGCCAATGCGGGTAAATATTCTATCGATATTACCAATTTTAGCGCTATCGGCAGGAACGTAACAGCCAATATGTGCCATAAGCACAATAAGCGCAGTTTGGCGCATGTAGGTTGATTTACCGCCCATGTTAGGGCCGGTAATAATCAACATTTTACGCTGGTTATTTAGCTCCACAGGGTTGGCAATAAACGGGTCTTTCATTACCTGCTCTACCACAGGGTGGCGGCCTTGTTTAATGCTGATATTATCGTTATCGCAAAGCTCAGGCTTGGCATAATTAAGTGTTTGAGCACGCTCTGCTAAATTGTTCAGTACATCTAGATCGGCAATGACCGAGGCCATTATTTGTAGCTGCTCAATATGCGGAGCTATAAATTCAAATAACTGTTCGTATAATTGTTTTTCAAGGGCCAGCGCTTTTGATTGGCTGCCGAGGACTTTGTCTTCGTGTTCTTTTAGTTCTGGGATTATATAGCGTTCGTTATTTTTTAATGTTTGACGACGAATGTAATCTGCAGGCACTAAGTGCGAGTTGGCGCGGCTCACTTCAATAAAAAAGCCATGCACTCGGTTATAACCAATTTTAAGTGTACTAATACCGGTGCGTTCACGTTCGCGCTGCTCTAGCTGTTCAAGCACATCGGTGGCACCTTGGCTTAAATTACGCCACTCATCGAGTTCGCTGTTATACCCTGGCGCAATAACACCGCCATCACGAATTAACACTGGCGGATTATCAATGACAGCACGTTCAAGTAATGCTTGTAGCTCAGGAAGCTCTTTAGAATGCGTAATTATATGCGAAATACGCGTATCAGTTGCATCGTTTAATAAGCTATGCAGTGGCGCCAATGCTTGAAGCGCACTGCGAAGCCGTGTTAAATCGCGTGGGCGAGCGGTATGTAATGCCAAGCGAGCAATTACACGTTCTATATCACCAATCTCTTTGAGCGCGTCATGCAGTTCACCACATAATTGTGCATCTAAAATAGCAGTAATAGCATTAAGTCGTGAGTTGAGTTCATCTTTATTACGAATAGGAGTATGAATGCGACGTTTAAGTAATCGCGAGCCCATCGCCGTTGCTGTTTTATCAAGCACTTGGGCTAAGGTGTTTTCAAAGCCGCCGGATAAATTAACCGTTAACTCAAGGTTTTTACGGGTTGGCGCATCCAAAATAACCGCGTGTTCGTTATGCTCAAGAGTGATTGCGCGGATGTGCGGTAATGCAATACGTTGGGTATCTTTTACGTACTGCATTAAACAGCCTGCTGCCACCAAGGCGCTATGTGCTTTGTCGACGCCAAATCCCACTAAATCTTTGGTCCCAAACTGCTCGCACAGTAAGTGTTGCGCGGTATCAAGGTCAAACTCCCAATCAGGGCGACGTCTTGCCCCTTTAATGTGTTCAATTAAGTGGATATTTTCAAAGTGTTCGCTATACAGTAATTCAGCAGGCGCTAAGCGTTGTAGCGTTGAGCTAAATGCTTCATCAGTGTTTACTTCAACAACATTAAAGCGTCCTGAGTTGATATCAAGATACGCAATACCGTATTGGCCTTTTTTATTTTGCCAAACACTGGTTAAAAGGTTGTCTTGGCGTTCTTGCAGTAAGGCTTCGTCAGAAATGGTACCCGGGGTGACAATACGTACTACCTTGCGCTCAACAGGACCTTTGCTGGTGGCTGGGTCGCCCACTTGCTCACAAATAGCCACCGACTCGCCCATTTGTACCAAGCGGGCTAAATAGTTTTCTACTGCATGATAAGGCACGCCCGCCATAGGAATAGGATCGCCGCCGGCTTTGCCACGATGTGTTTGTGAAATATCAAGCAATTGCGCGGCGCGTTTTGCGTCATCAAAAAAGAGTTCGTAAAAATCCCCCATCCGATAAAACAATAAAATATCGCGATGCTCTGATTTTATTTTTAGATACTGCTGCATCATAGGGGTTTGTTGTTTTATAGTGTGCGGTGCATAAAGATCAAACGACATGTATTTACCCAAAGGCTGAATATGGAATTACATCAAGAGATTAAGACACTTGCTGCGCAATTAGGCGCTATTTTAACGGATAAACGCTTATGGATCACTACCGCTGAATCATGTACTGGTGGTGGAGTGAGTTATTCGCTTACTGATACCCCCGGAAGCTCTGCATATATTGACCGCGCATTTGTCACTTATAGCAATAACGCAAAGCATGAATTACTCAATGTGAAGCGTGATACCCTCGAGGAATTTGGCGCGGTGAGCGAACAAACAGTCATTGAGATGGCAGCAGGTGCATGTAAGGCGGCTAATGCTGATATTGGCATTGCTATTTCAGGGATTGCAGGACCCGGTGGTGCCACTGAGGGCAAACCGGTAGGGCTTGTGTGGTTTGGCCTACAAATTAACGGTAAACACTGGACGTTTGAGCAAGTATTTGATGGAGATAGGGCGCAAGTTAGGCTGCAAGCTATTGTATTTTCATTGAAAAGTATAATAGAGAAGATAAAATAATAAAATTAGCTTGATACTGTGATTTTATACAGTATACTTGTCTGCATTAGCTGGATTTGGAGAATAAAATGAACGATAACAAACAAAAAGCATTGGACGCAGCTTTATCACAAATTGAACGTCAATTTGGTAAAGGCTCAATTATGAAATTGGGTGATAACAAGGCGTTAAACATTGACGCTGTATCAACAGGCTCGCTAGGTATTGATATTGCTTTAGGCATAGGCGGCTTACCAATGGGGCGTATTGTTGAAGTATATGGCCCAGAGTCATCAGGTAAAACAACGCTAACATTGCAAGTTATCGCTGAAGCTCAAAAAGAAGGTAAAACGTGTGCCTTTGTTGATGCTGAGCATGCTCTTGATCCAATTTATGCACAAAAACTAGGCGTTAACATTGATGAGTTACTGGTATCTCAACCAGATACGGGTGAGCAAGCACTGGAAATTTGTGACATGTTAGTGCGTTCAAGCGCGGTTGATGTGGTTATTGTCGATTCGGTTGCAGCATTAACGCCAAAAGCTGAAATTGAAGGCGACATGGGTGATTCACACATGGGCTTACAAGCACGTTTAATGTCACAAGCATTACGTAAGCTGACTGGTAACATTAAGCGCTCAAACACGCTATGTATTTTCATTAACCAAATCCGTATGAAAATTGGTGTAATGTTTGGTAACCCTGAAACAACAACCGGTGGTAACGCCCTGAAATTTTACGCCTCTGTACGTATTGATATTCGTCGTATTGGTTCGGTAAAAGAAGGCGACGAGGTTGTTGGTAATGAAACGCGCGTTAAAATTGTTAAAAACAAAGTTGCACCGCCGTTTAAACAAGCTGAATTTATCATTATGTATGGTGAAGGTATTTCTAAGCAGGGTGAGCTGATTGATTTAGGCGTTAAGCACAAACTTGTTGAAAAAGCAGGTGCTTGGTATAGCTACAATGGCAACAAAGTTGGCCAAGGTAAGTCTAATTCGATTAAGTTCCTTAAAGAAAACCCTGAAATTGCAGATGAAATTGAAGGTAAACTGCGTGAAATGCTATTGCTAAAAGCAACAGTTGAGCCAGAAGATGGCGAAGACATATTAGGTGATGAAGGCGACCTTTAAGCCAATTAGTTTTAAAAGCTTGATTTGACCCGAGCTTAAAAAAAGCGCTAACCAATTAGGTTAGCGCTTTTTTATTGCTTGCTATAAATTGACTTAAGCTCTGTTCATGAGAGCCCAGTACTCAGGTTTATAGCTGCCAGTTAACTGACAGTGAGTAGTTACGCGGTGCACCGTAGTAACCTTGAGCCCAATAGAGGCTGTTTATGTATTTTTCATCAGTGCCGTTATTAACATTGAAGGTAACACCGACGTTTTGAGTGATTTCGTAGGTGGCCATTAAATCTAGTAAGCCATAAGCACCTTGTTTTGTAGTAACCAATGCGTTGCCTGCTGGATCTTTTACTTGCACGCGGCTAATAGAGTCTTGCCAGCGGTAATTAGCACCTAAGGTTAAACCATCAATAAATGGCACTTGATAAGTGGCTGCCATTTTTAATTGGTTTTCTGGGGTGTAATCTTTAACGAGTTCATCACCATCAATACTTAAATTACTAAAGCTGATACTGGCACTTAAATCATCAGTTAAGCGACCGCTTAATTCAATTTCGAAACCATCACTGTTAATACCATCTGCAGCGTAATAACGCGTATCGCTTGGAAGGGAGCCCGGAAGTGCAACAGCAAGTCCATCTTGCTTAGCATCAAAATAGGCCAGTGTTACAAATACTTGCTCACCTAAAAGTTGTGCTTTTAAACCAACTTCAGCACTTTTACCAATAACAGGAGCCAGTTGTTCAGCGTTAATGTCTAACTCTTTTTGTGGTACAAACGTTTCTGTGTAGCTAGCGTAAGCTGATAATGACTCGGTAAAATCGTACACAGTACCAATATAAGGAATTAATTCTGAGTCATCACGGGTTTGCACTACATCATAAGCAGTACCTTTAGTTTCCCAGTCGGTATAGCGTACGCCAGCCAAAATGCTTAATGGTTCTGCTAGTTTTATACGAGTTGAAACATAGGCCGATCTTTGTGTATTTTGTACATCACTGCCGTTAGGTTTATCAACCAGTGTTGCTTCTGGTGCTATCCCATCCCAAGTCGCTAAATCAGGCATCGCAGGGAAACCATTTCCTGTGCTGTAGTCATAAAGAGATTGGTCATTAAAGTCCATGTTTGCTTGGCTAATGCCGAATGATAAGTCGTGCTCTAAAGAAAATAGCTCAAACTTACCGCTGGCATATAAATCAAACAAATCTTGGGTGTCTTTGTAATCATAACGACTCGCATAGCCGGTTAAACCTAAACCAGTATCTTTATCTGGGGTACCATATACATAAAATAACTCAGAATTTTGTTCATTTTTTATATGGGCATAACGGGCTTTAGCGACCCAGGTAGCCGATAAATTTTGCTCAAGTGTTACATAGATACGTTCAGCGCTATTATCCCAATACGACCAATCTGCAGCTGTACTAGTTGATTCATCATAGTTAGTGGGGGAGCCATCTGTGTAATAAAGCGGTAGCGCGCCCCATAGAGGGCTGTCGGCATCTTTTTGTTGGTTTACGTAGTTAATGTTCAGAAGTGTATCGTCGGTTAGCTTTCCTTCATAGGCAAGGTAGGCAATGGTTTTATCGGTTTCGTAGCGGTCTAGATATGACTCTTTATCTTGCTTAGTAAATACAGCACGGACAGCATGCTCGTCGTTAATCGGTGTGGAAACATCAATATCTACACGTTTGTTATTCCACGAACCATAAGAAGCCGATGCATGAACTTGTGTTGTGTAGGTTGGCTTTTTTAGCACCATATTAACAGTCGCTGATGGGTTACCTGCACCGGTCATCATGCCATTGGCACCACGTACAATTTCAACACGGTCGTAAATTGCAGTATCAAGTGTCCCTTGAATTGAACCAGAGGTTTGCGGAGTGCCTAAGCCATCGATTAAAAAGTTAGTTATTTCAAAACCACGGGCTTTAAAGTATGTACGATCGGTTTCTATTTGTTCTACTGTTACGCCTGGTGTGCTCTCTAGTACCGCATTAATATCATCAAGCGAAAAGTCATCCATTAACGCGCGTGAAACAACAGAAATTGATTGCGGAGTTTCTTTAATGGTTAAACCTAGCTTAGTCGCAGACTGTGCTTCTTCGGTAATATAGTTTTTATGATGTTGCCCATAAACAGCAATTTTTTCTAAAGGCAGGTTGTCTTGCGTGTCGTTTGCAACAGCATGCCCAGATAAAACCAGTGAAGTAAGTAGACTCAGTTTAAATGCAGAGTTTTTATGTTTGTACAGCATCATGTTTCCCATAAGATTAAATGTGGGTGGTAATTTAATCTAAATGAGAGTGATTTGCAATTGCGTTTACTGGGTATTTTACACGTCTTTAATATTTTTTAAGTAAAGCGCATGGATTTGGTTAACTTGAGCTCTGGTTAAAAACAAAAAAAGCGGCCGAAGCCGCTCAGGAAGTAAATCAGTATTTTAATTGGTTAGGAAATTAAAACGCATACTTTACAGAAAATTGTAAACGATCTAGGTCGCCATCTACACCACTTTCAAGCTCACGTTCTGCATGTTTTAATTCAGCACCAAAGGTTAAGCGTTTAACCGGTGAGTACAGAATATTTGCGCTGTAGCTTTGGCTTGATTCTGTCGGATCACCTGAGAATGAAAGTAAGTCTGTATTGTTATCTGCTGAGAAAAACGAATATAGGAATGTAGAGCGCCATTGGCTGTTCCACTTATGTTGATAAGCAATAAAACCTGATGTTGAATCAATCGCATCTAAATCATCACCATTAAGAACCGCCCCACGTGCTACGTTTAGACCCACATAACGACCTAGTCCTTTACCTTGGGTAAGCATAAATTTTAGATTGTCTTCACCAAGCTTCACCATACCCGATGCACTAACACCAAATGAGGTTTCATCGGCATCAACACCACCTACTTTGTAGGTCAGTTGACGAGCAAGGGCTGTTACTACAAAGTTACCCCAATCAGCATTATGGGTGTAGCGTGCGGTAAAGTCAGGTAATGAGGCATCATCAGTTACGGCCATGCCACCGCCGGCTGTAGTAATTGTGCTTTCTGGGTTCTCTAACGAGAATGACCATGCACCCGTAGTGTATTTAATTTGAGATTGACGAACAAACACCGTGCCTTCTGCAGGACCAACAAAATCAAGTGCTTCTGGTAATGCACCGACGTTTTGAAAGTTTGACCATGTTTGACCAAATAACCAGCCATCATATGAGATAAATGCATGGCGAATGCGCGGAGAGTATGAATTAGACACACGCTCGTTGCCGCCAGGAGCTGACAATAAAAAGTCTAGCTCTATTTTAGTTTTAACCGTTTTACCGTTATCTAATAAGGTAGCAGTTCCAAAATTAAAACGTGACTCACGAGCGTGCATATCAAATACGGCGTCTGAACTATTATCGTTACCAACGGTTAGTGTACTTGGCACATAAAAATCACGGCCAACACTGGTGCCCGCAGGAGCGCCTGCTGAGTAGTCACTCCACATTGCGTCGAGTTTAATGTATCCACCGTAGGTAAATTCTGTATCACCTATTTTTGCAGCATAAGCTGTGCTAGAAAGTGCACATAGTACAGCACTAGCTGCCAGTGTTTTAATTGGAGTAAATTTCATTGTTGCGTCCTTTTATAGGCTACTTGTTGTATGTTGTTTGCTTATGATATGTATTAATGTGTGTTACTTATATAGTACTAACAGATTGAATTTAATTATCTTTAATCTAATTTGTTAGTAAATACGAATTATTAATAAACAATCAAAGTTTTTAAATATTCAAGCTACTGTTGTATATGTACACAATTTACTCAATCAACTATTAGTCTATTAGACTAAGGTTTAATAATTATTGAGTGTTCATATACTTTTATTTAATAGTATGTTTTTTATGTAAATAGGGTGTAGCCATGAGGATTATAGATAAGATAATCGTTGTTTGAACTCAGATACAACTAATGTCTAATATTTAATAGTGCACTGCTGAGTAATCCTTGATGAAAAGCCTAAGGCAAGTAATATAAATTGGAGACTAATATGTCACAAAGTATCTATCCAGTTCCTGCGCACATTAAAAACGCAGCGCTCGTCGATAATGAAAAATATAATACGATGTATAAACAGTCTATTGAGGACCCTGAAGGGTTTTGGGCTGAGCACGGTAAGCGTCTTGACTGGTTTACTCCATATTCAAAAGTAAAAAACACTTCATTTGATAAAGGCCATATCAATATCAAATGGTATGAAGATGGCTACCTTAATGCCTCATATAACTGTATTGATCGTCACTTAAAAACAAAAGCAGATAAAGTAGCGTTAATTTGGGAAGGCGATGATCCCTCGCAAAGCGAAAATATTACCTACCAACAACTACATGATGAAGTTGCTAAATTTGCCAATGGCTTAAAAAAATTGGGTGTGAAAAAAGGTGACCGTGTTGCCATTTACATGCCAATGAGCCCACAAGCTATATATGCAATGCAGGCTTGTGCTCGTATAGGCGCAATTCATTCAGTTATTTTTGGTGGTTTTTCACCGTCAGCTATTGCGGATCGTATTAACGACTCGGGCGCTAAAGTGGTGATCACGTCAGATGAAGGCCGACGTGCAGGTAACTGTGTTCCGCTCAAAGCCAATGTAGATGAAGCCGTATTACAAGATTCAGTCACCACTGTTGAACATGTAGTGGTACATAAACTAACGTCAGGCGATGTTGATTGGCACGACCATGATATTTGGTGGCATGACTTAGTTGCAGATCAAGCGCCAGAGTGCGAACCTGAACACATGAATGCTGAAGACCCATTGTTTATTCTGTATACCTCGGGTTCTACGGGTCAGCCTAAAGGTGTGGTTCATACCACCGGTGGCTATTTAGTCTATTCATCTATGACCCACGAATACATTTTTGATTTAAAAGACGATGATATTTTTTGGTGTAGTGCTGATGTTGGCTGGATCACAGGTCACAGTTATATTGCTTATGGACCGCTCGTTAATGGGTGTACACAAGTCGTATTTGAAGGCGTACCAACTTACCCAACTGCTGGTCGTATGGGTGAAGTGGTTGATAAACATAACGTGACAATTTTATACACAGCACCTACTGCCATTCGTGCATTAATGGCCAAAGGCGAAGAGCCGATTGCCAGCTCACATCGCGACAGCTTGCGCATTTTAGGTTCTGTGGGTGAGCCAATCAACCCAGAAGCATGGACCTGGTACTATGAAAAAATTGGTAAATCTAATTGTCCAATTGTAGATACTTGGTGGCAAACTGAAACCGGTGGCATCATGATTGCGCCATTACCAGGTGCAACCGATATGAAACCTGGCTCTGCAACTCGTCCATTCTTTGGTATTGCACCGGCGTTATTTGATGCTGAAGGCAATACATTAGAAGGTGCGGTTGACGGTAACCTTGTGATTTTAGATAGCTGGCCTTCACAAGCACGAACTGTGTATGGCGACCATGAGCGCTTTGAACAAACCTACTTTAGCGCTTATCCTGGTGTGTACTTTACTGGTGACGGTTGTCGTCGCGATGAAGACGGTGATTATTGGATCACAGGACGCGTTGATGACGTACTTAATGTGTCTGGGCACCGTTTAGGTACTGCTGAAATTGAAAGCGCATTAGTTGCTCATGAAGCTGTAGCTGAAGCGGCAGTGGTAGGTTACCCACATGATATTAAAGGCCAAGGTATTTACGTTTACATAACTCCTAATGAAGGCGTTACTGTGAGTGATGAGCTGACCAAAGAGATCCGTAATTGGGTACGTAAAGAGCTAAGCCCAATAGCATCACCCGATATGATTCAATGGTCGCCAGGTTTACCAAAAACACGTTCTGGCAAAATTATGCGTCGTATTTTACGTAAAATCGCGGCAAATGAGTACCAACAGCTTGGTGATACCTCAACACTTGCTGATCCGTCAGTGGTTGATGAGCTAGTAGAAAATCGATTAAATCGTTAATTTCGCGTTAAAAGCTTGATTAGAAGTTGATTCTAAACGTAGTATATCGGCTGTTGTCTATTGGACAGCAGCCGAATTTTTGGGAGTGAACAATGAGTCAGTTTTTAATAGCGGACGATCATCCGTTATTTCGTGAAGCACTAAAGGGCGCTTTGAGTGCAAAGTTTGCAGGTTTAGAAGTATTTGAATCAGCGGATTTTGATAGCACATTGCAGGTGTTAAGCGAACAAGAAGATCTTGATATATTACTACTAGATTTACACATGCCAGGTAACGGTGACTTATACGGCTTGATCCGTATACGTGAAGATTACCCAAGCCTACCTATTGCGGTTGTGTCGGGTAGTGAAGATGTAAATATTGTTTCGAAAGTTATGGGTTATGGCGCTATGGGGTTTATTCCCAAATCATCTTCATCGGATGATATTGCTAATGCAATAAACCAAATACTTGAAGGCGACACTTGGCTGCCAACTGAACTAAAAAGTAAGGTAGCTGAAATAGAAGGCGAAGATAGGGAAATTGCCGCACAAGTTGCATCACTTACTCCACAGCAATACCGTGTATTGCAATATTTGCACGAAGGCCTACTGAATAAACAAATAGCTTACGAACTGCATATTTCAGAAGCGACCGTCAAAGCACACATTACTGCCATATTTAGAAAACTCGGTGTTTATAACCGAACTCAAGCTGTTTTAATTGCCGCAAAATTACAACTAGAACCCATAGAGTAAGTTTAAACAGGTTAAATTAGAGGCGAGAGCCTCTTTTTTGCAACTCAAGCACGCGAAACCATTCAGTTACTATGACATAACAAGTCATTCATCTTTATTACATGACCTGCTGGGTAAATAATGCTAGGTTACGGGCATTTTGTAATTAAGAGAGCATGGTATGTCAGACTCAATAGACTCACCAAACACATCCCAAGATGAAAATCAGGTCGCAAAGAACGGCTGGTTTAATCGATTTTTAGCCACTGTAGAATTTTTAGGGAACATGCTTCCCCACCCAATTACGTTATTTGCATTGTTTTGTATTGCCATTATTTTATTTAGTGGCGTTGCTGATTGGTTTGGACTCAGTGCTATCGATCCACGGCCTGAGGGCTCTGCTGGGCGCGATCCAGATGGTGTTATTGAAGTAGTAAGCTTACTCAGTGCAGAAGGCTTACAGCGTATTGTAACTGGGCTGGTGACTAACTTTACTAGCTTTGCGCCATTAGGGACGGTATTAGTTGCGCTATTAGGTGTGAGTGTAGCTGAGCATTCAGGGCTATTGTCTGCCGCTATGCGTGGCATGGTAATGGGGGCATCAAAACGCTTAGTGACCTTTATGGTGGTGTTTGCCGCTATATTATCCAATACAGCTTCTGAGCTTGGCTATGTGGTATTGATTCCGCTAGCGGCAATGATATTTCATAGCTTAGGTCGTCATCCGCTTGCCGGTCTTGCTGCAGCATTTGCTGGGGTATCTGGCGGTTACAGTGCTAATTTATTATTGGGTACTATCGATCCGTTACTAGCCGGTATTACCACACCAGCTGCACAAATGATTGACCCAACTTACCAAGTAGGCGCAGAAGCAAACTGGTATTTCATGATGATATCGGTATTTTTAATTGCCATATTAGGCACGCTAGTTACTGAGAAAATTGTAGAGCCACGTTTAGGTAAATATAACCCAGACGAAGCCAGTGAAGATTTAGCTCAAAACAACATTGCCGGTTTAACTGACAAAGAAAAGTCGGGCTTAAAATGGGCTGGATTCTCATTACTTGTTGTTTCATTACTACTCGCGTGGACGGTTGTACCCGCAGACGGTATTTTACGTAACCCAGAAACAGGCCTAGTTGCTCACTCGCCGTTTTTAAAAGGGATTGTGGTTTTTATTTTTGTCACCTTTGGTATTCCAGGTTTTGTGTATGGCCGCGTTGTTGGCACCATGAAAAATGATAAAGACGTGATTAACGCCATGAGCAAAAGTATGAGCTCTATGGGAATGTACATTGTATTAGTCTTTTTTGCTGCGCAGTTTGTGGCATTTTTTAAGTGGACTAACTTAGGTACTATTTTAGCCATTAATGGCGCTGCATTATTACAGGCACTTAGCCTAACGGGGCCGGAAGTATTTGTGTTGTTTATTTTAATGTGTGCTTTAGTGAACTTAACGCTAGGCTCATCGTCAGCGCAGTGGGCAGTAACAGCCCCTATTTTTGTTCCTATGCTGATGCTTATAGGTTATGCCCCCGAGACAATTCAAGCAGCTTATCGTATTGGTGATTCGGTAACTAACTTAATTACCCCCATGATGAGTTACTTTGGTTTAATCCTCGCGGTTGCTACTAAATACAAAAAAGACATGGGAATAGGTACTTTGGTAGCCACTATGTTGCCATACAGCTTAATCTTCTTTGTTGGCTGGGTGGTACTGTTTTACTTATGGGTATTTGTTTTAGGTATGCCAGTAGGCCCTGGGGCACCAACGTATTACACACCCTAGTTAAGTAAGGTTTATTATTTACTTATAAAAATGCCAGCTTATTAGCTGGCATTTTTAATAGCTATGTAAAGCTAATTATGAAAATACGACGGTTTTATTGTCATTAATAAACAGCTAGAGTATTACCAAATTGGTTTAATAACATGCCGCCTAAACAAAGGCTTCTTTTGGAGCTAATAATACAACTTTGGTTTTTTCTTCGCCGTGCAGTACCACTTTTGCAATCCTTCGCAAAGTTATAATAAAAAATCGCTGCGGGATTAGCCTGTGAGTTCTGCTCTCATTAAAAGCGTTGTGCATCTTTATCAACAAGGCCTAATAATATCTAAATTATGCTGATTACAGAGTTTGGTAATTTTGGCTAAGCCTAATATCGTTTGCGTATTAGTTGGTTAGTGTATTACTTATTTTCCTCATTCCCTCCCTGTCTTTACTGCGCTTGCTGGGGGGAATCACATTTATATCAAAGTGTAGAGAGGGGGATTTTAGTTTGGAAAGATGCCACCTAGTAATAAGGTGGCATATATAGATAAGCTAGTTTTTTGGCTCAGACGCTAAATCGTCTTCCTGACGTAAAAAACCAGCGGCTTCCTCATCATCTTTGGTTAAAGCTGGCTGCATAGGCATAGCCCGTGTTTGCTGGTTTAACTGGTGCAGTTGAGATGCATTGCCTAAATCGCGTTCGCTAGTGATAGAGGCAATTGATTCTCGATCTTTCAAAAATGCAATTACATCTTTTTTGATTGCTTGTAATTGACCTTCATCTTTATGCATTTCCATAATATGTCGAGGATGCTCGAGGTTTTTCATGCCTGTAGCTGCAAAGGTTGTAGAAACAATGCGCGAAACAATCACCCAAGGCGTTATGCTGCTACGTACCAAGGTATTTTCCGAGCGTGTGCTATCATGAATACCGGTGCCCGTTGATATTTTTGACTCAGTAAATGTGCCCTCGCACTTGAAGTACACGAGTAAAGATTCAAATTGCATTTCAGCAAAAAATAAATGGGCACTATTGCTCAGCAGCTGAGCAAATGCTTTAACTAATATGCCGATAAGCAATAAATGAACACTTGCCATTAACAGCTCGCTAAACTCAATAATATTTTTATTATTAAAGGCTTGTTCAATACTATTTATATTAGCAGCGTCAATATAGTGGTAAATATTAACAAAAGAGTAAGCAAGCAACACAGTAAAGGTAAGCGCTACAATGTAGAGTAAGTTACCACTAATTAACGCAACTAAACGAGAAAGGTTAAAGTGCTTACCTAAATCCATTGTGTGTAGTTTAGGCTGAATCTCTTGAATCATTTCGCCTTTAAACCCGCCTTTTCCTTCAATTTGCTCTTGTAGTTTAGGATCTAGCTCACGATAAACCCTATTAGGTACTTCTTTATAACGGCGATTAGCCATTACTAAGTTATCAAGATTTATAAAAATTTCATCTGGATGAACAGACTCTTGCCAGTTTTCACGTAGTTCTGATACTTCAGCGCTTGGTGTCACTTCGTTTAAACGCGCTTTAATCATCACAAAAACAAGTGCACAACTAAGTGCAGCTAAAATAATAATGGCAGTTAAATAGAGGCCCGCGTTAAGGTTGGGTAATTGCTCAAGCCAATTGTCTATTTGTTGTTTGCTTATGCGCTGTTCCTGCATTATCCACGACATAGACAGGCCTATAGCAATGGGCAATATAAAGGATAAAGAAATGATTTTAGCAAGAGCACCAGTACCTAAGGCTTCAATATTCTTCTCTGCATTACGTGAAATAGGTTTGCCAGAAGAGCGCCAAGAAAACAGCACATAAAACATTAATATGGCACTATATATTGGAAAAGCTAGTTCGCCAGCTTCACCGGTAAAACCAGACAGTGACACAAAGGCGACCAATGCGTAAGCGATAAGAGCAACCAGTGTGCTTATCCATGAGCCAAATAAACGTTGGGCAACATTGCGTATTGGGTAGGGTAAAAATAATAGTTTTGGTACTAAACTATGTAGCAAACGCGATAAAAAGCCATTCGGTTCTTTAAAAGTACTGTTTTTGCGACCAACAAGCATTTCTTCTAATGTTTGCGCAGTGTAGGCTACTTCGTTTTTTTCTTCTTGTGCAGTTGAGGTTTGTGACTTACTAAAATTAAACGCCAACGATGTCGGGTGGTTTCTACCTACGAAGTACTTAAGCGTTGCATAAATACCACCCGATAAAGTCCGAATTCCTAGGGCGAGTATTAACATGCCAAATATCATTAAGATCCAACCTGCTGTTGCATCTTCTTTTACAGAGCTAGACGCGATAACAAGCAAGCTGATGCCAACAACAGATTCAATAAGCCCTCTTATTGCTTTTACTTTACCTTCCAGTTTGAAAGGGTTTTTTAGTCCAAGATCTATTGATCCGTAATCAAAAGCCATCAAATGCTCCTTATAAATAGTAAACCTTAAAAAGGGAATATCAGCATAGCTAAAATAATGCATGCATTAAGACATTATTGCTTAATTTCTGATTATATATCAATAAAATTGTTCAGCTTAAGGTTACTTGAATATGATAAGTTAAATCTCTTAAAAGTTGTTATTGCTTAAAAGGGAGTGTAGTAAATAACCTGATATTTCAGCTAATCCATAAAGTGAATGGTTTGACCAAGAGGGAAATTGCATATTTTGGCCGTGAAGGTTGATAGTAAAGGCCGAGAAAAATAATGATATAAGTCTAACAAAAGTCGCTATTTTCGGTTCTAATAGAAAACAGCTGATACGTAAATTTACTTTGTTTTAATAAAGTCTCTTAACCAGTGTTTAGGTTAAGTTATATTGAATAAACAAATGCCAGCTTATTAGCTGGCATTTTTAATAGCTATGTAAAGCTAATTATGAAAACACCACTGTTTTATTGCCATTAATAAATAGCTTATGTTCTGATGCTAGTTGCAATGCTTTACAAAACACTGTTTTTTCCACGTCTTTACCCATTTTAGCCATCATTTCAGCCGTATTAGCATGAGTTACACTCGATACGTCTTGTAAAATAATAGGGCCTTCATCTAGCTCATTATTTACAAAGTGAGCCGTGGCACCAATAATTTTTACACCGCGCTCAAACGCCTGATGATACGGTTTAGCACCAATAAAAGCCGGTAAAAATGAGTGATGAATATTGATGATTTTACCCTCAAATCGACCAACAAACTCAGGGCTTAAAATACGCATGTATTTAGCTAACCCAATAATGTCAGGGTTATAGCTGGCAATTAAGTCACCGACTTTTTCGTCGTGCTCACTGCGCGTAAGTCCTTCATGAGAAACCACATGAAAAGGAATATCAAATCCCTTAACCAAAGGCTCTAATGTAGGATAATTGGCAATCACGGCAAGTATCTCTATGTTTAGGGTTTGTTCAAATTGTTTTAACAACATGCCGCCTAAACAGTGGGCTTCTTTTGTGGCTAATAAAACAACTTTGGTCTTTTCTTCACCGTGTAGCGCCACTTTTGCACCTGCGGGTAATACTTCGCGCAGCTGTGCTAAAAACTCAGTGTGGGGTTCGCCAGTGAGTTCAGTGCGCATAAAAAAGCGCTGTGCATCTTTATCTACAAACTCGTTATTACGAATAATGTTTAAGTTATGTCTGTGACACAGTCCGGTAATTTTGGCGATTAAGCCAATATCATCGGCGCATTGGGTGGTTAGTATGTAACTCATTTTCCTCATTCTTACCCAGTAGTTAGTTGCTTCATTATTTGCGTTTTAACTCAGAAAGCAAGACCTTTGTGTGATGCCCAATATTTAATTTCATTAAAGCTAAAATAGCGTTAGTCAGGTTAATTTAGCTTTAAGGAAGTTTAACAAGCTGTGTACTGGCTATTTGAAAGGCTAAATTGGTTTTGGTTCTTTATTACTGCTTATATACTATCGTCTAGTTATAAAGTGTTTTTTAGTGTGTTTTACTAT
The DNA here is from genome assembly GCF_000497975.1 of Pseudoalteromonas sp. TB41. Taxonomy (NCBI): domain Bacteria; kingdom Pseudomonadati; phylum Pseudomonadota; class Gammaproteobacteria; order Alteromonadales; family Pseudoalteromonadaceae; genus Pseudoalteromonas; species Pseudoalteromonas sp. TB41. The sequence continues at coordinate 29,015 of NZ_AUTH01000088.1, forward strand.
TGTAAGAGTGTATTAGATTGCTAAACGATCTCGTTTGTGCTTAATTTGTATACAGGTATGCGTTGTATAGTAATGCAAACAATGAAATTTTTTAGCTAACGGGCTACAAAATAAAAAGAGCTTGATGGCTTGTAATGTTAATTGGAGAAATAATGGGTAATTTAAGCTTAAAAAACAAATTGCTACTGTTGGCTGTTTTACCATTAATTGTATTGCTAATCAGTTTTATGGCGGGTTCATATTATTTAGAGAAGCAAAATCAGCAGCAATACTTTAATGAATTCAAAACCAAACTAATAGCAGATAAACAAACGCTGCTAAAAACAGAAATTGAAATTGGTTCTCAAATAGTGCAATACCAATTAGCACAAGGTAATGAACAAGACGCAAAAAATGCGCTAAGGGATTTAAAATTTGGCGAAGATGGCTATTATTTTATTTACGATACCGATGGCGTGAGTGTTTTTCATGCATTGTTAGGCGATGCAATTGAAGGGCAAAATAAAATAGACATGACCGACCCAAACGGTAAAAAAATAGTGGTTGGTTTACTAGAGCAAGCTCGTAAAGGGGGTGGGTCTTTTACCTATCACTTTCAAAAACCCAACACGACGGGTTTGATTGAAAAAATAGGGTATGCAGCCATGATCCCAGGTACTAACTGGATGATTGGTACGGGTACTTATATGGATGACATTGAGGCTGAACTAGTTAAATACCAAGCAACCATGGCTGAGCATTTAACTGAAAAAATGACCACCTTATTTTTAATATCACTTCTGCTACTTGGTTTAGCAGCCGTGGGTGCCTTATATGCAGCGAGTAATATGGTTAAACCAATACATCGAATGGTACAAAGTTTAGATGACATAGCCAAAGGTGAAGGTGATTTAACCAGAAGATTAGTGATTGACACCCATGATGAAATTGGTCAACTAGGTGAATCGTTTAATCTGTTTGTTAGTAAGCTGCATAGTATTATTTCGGGCGTGGTCGATGTGACGAGCGATGTTAAAACGGCCTCATCAGATATCAATACGCAAACCTTATTAATTGAAGATAAATTATTGAAACATAACCATGAAACTGAACTAGTAGTCACCGCTATTACTGAAATGTCAGCAACCTCGCATGAAGTGGCACAAAATACCACACAAGTTGCGGTATCAACGCAGGCAGCAACAAAAGAAGTGGCCAATGCGCAAGATTGTGTGGATGTTTCACTCAGTGAAGTTTCAAACTTAATGGGCGAAATTAACCAAGCCGCTGAGCAAGTAAACTCGTTAAGTGAACAGTCTAAAAAGATTAATAGCGTGTTGAGTGTTATTGGGGGTATTGCTGAGCAAACGAACTTACTGGCATTAAACGCCGCTATTGAGGCTGCACGAGCGGGTGAGCAAGGTCGTGGTTTTGCCGTTGTAGCTGATGAAGTAAGAAGCTTAGCAAGCCGTACTCAAGATAGCACATTAGAAATTAATGAAATGCTTAGCGAATTACATAACTTAGTCACTGCGGCTGTAGGAGCCATGCAAGCGAGTCAACAAAGCTGTAACCGCTCTGTAGAGTCTTCACGCGCTATATCTGAAAGTTTAGGTGCGGTTACTACATCGGTAACAACAATTAACGATATGAGTACACAAATTGCCACCGCAGCTACTGAGCAAAGTAGCGTTACAGAAGAGATAAACCGTAACGTGTATGCAATTCAAGAAATTGTGAATGAATTAACGCAATCGAGTAAAACGACTTCTTCGGTAAGTCAGCACTTAGCGGGACGAGGTCAAAACTTAGGTGATTTAGTTGGTCAGTTTAAAATATAAATAACACTTAGCTATTAATTGCTTTTGGAAGCCGTGACTTATTTAGTTACGGCTTTTTTTTGCTTTATTTTTAGCTAAAGCGCAATAGTTTATAGCCTGCTACATCCATAAATATTTAACAGCACAGCGATTTTTTAATATTTTTATTAGCGACTAATGTACACTATAAGGGTCTGTTGACCTTTTTGGATTGAAACATGTTCAACCTCGAAAGATAAACAGATCCTAGCTAATCTCATTAATAAGTACTTACTTATTACAGTAAATTTATAGTGAAACGACTATTTTAGGGTTTTTAAATGATAGAGTATCCGGTTGATCAGTTACCACAACTCATAAATGACTTATTGCAGTGTGATACCACTGAGCGCAAAAATAAATTACTTATAGATGCTCAGCAAACTTTATCAACTGAGCACTTATCTTTATTGTTTGAGGCGATCCCTAAAGAGCAGCGTCTTGAAATTTGGCATTTATTAGATGAAGACACGCAGCACGAAATTTTTGTTAATTTAAGTGAAGATAGCTGTTTATGGTTACTACAAACACTAGATGACAGTGCCGGATTTAAATTATTAGACGAAGTAAATGTTGAAGAGCTACTTGAGTTAGAAGAAGTTATTCCACAACGTTTTATTGATTACGCTAAAAAACAACTCGATGAAGCACAAACTAAGCAATACGAACTGGCTCAGCAATATACACCAGAGCAATTAGGTCACTGGATTGGGTTTGATTTTTTAAAGGTGTCAGACAAACTCACTGCGGGTGGCGCTAAAAAGCTGCTACACAAAGGCTTACCGCAATACAGCGAAGTTATTTATTTGGTGAGCCGTAAAGGTAGCTTAATCGGTGAAGTTGCGGTTAATGATCTGATAAAAGCGCATGATAACGAGAGTTTAATGACGTTAGCTAATCATGACTTTACCTCATTGCACGCAGACCATGATTTATATGAAGCCGCTGAAGTGGTTATTCATAGCGAGAAAATGGCCATGCCAGTGGTTAATGCCGATAACAAATTAATAGGGCGTTTAACCATTGCATCAGCTTATGAATTACGTCAAGAAATAGCCGACGAAGCCACAGCAAAGGCCGGTGGTTTACGAGAAGACGAGGACTTATTTGCCAGTGTTCGTAAAAGTGCTAAAAACCGTGGTATTTGGTTAGGTATCAACTTAGCAACGGCATTTTTAGCCTCGTGGTTTATCGGTTTGTTTGGCGCAACTATAGAGCAAGTGGTTGCACTTGCGGTATTAATGCCTGTAGTGGCGTCAATGGGCGGTATTGCCGGTAGCCAAACCTTAACGGTTATTGTACGAGGACTGGCTCTGGGTCAGGTTACTGACTCAAACCGAAACGCATTACTTAAAAAAGAGTTGCGAGTAGGGGCGGTAAATGGCTTGGTGTGGGCATTAGTGATTGGTTTGCTAACCTTTGTATGGTTTAACGATATTATGCTCAGTATAACCATTACTGTGGCAATATTACTTAACTTAGTGGCAGCATCGTTGGCGGGCGTAGTGATCCCCTCTATTTTAGATAAAATGAAAATTGACCCTGCGTTGTCGGGTTCAGTGATTTTAACCACAGTCACTGATATTGTCGGCTTTGTGACCTTTTTAGGGTTAGGTAGTTTGTTATTACTGTAATTTTTATATAAAGATTAATCTCTTATCTACAGCATTTAAAATTAATCTAAACGCCAGTAAAGTAACTCAATTTAGTGGCTTTTAGGGTAGATATAGCGCCATGGAATGGCCTTTAATTTAAACTTTAAACAACAGTACTTATTTTATTTCTACCTTCGGTTTTTGCGCGGTACAAAGCCGTGTCTGCGGCGTACAACAGCGCCTCGTAGGTACGGTATTGACTATTGTGCTCACAGGCAATCCCTTGGCTCACACTAACTTTAACCTCTGGTGGCAGGCCTATATCTGTAAATGTCATCGCATTAATTTGTTGTTGTACATGCTTGGCAACAATCGTTGCACTTTTTATATCGCAACGCGGTAAAATAATAGCAAACTCCTCACCGCCATATCTCGCTGCCAAACACTCTCTTGACGGGATACAATGCAAAAGCATTTTTGCAATTTTTTGTAAGCATTTATCACCTTTAATATGCCCATAGGTGTCGTTGAATTTTTTAAAGTGATCTACATCAATCAATATGCTGGTTAGAGGTTGTTGGCTTTGAATACTTTCTTGCCAGTATTTTTTTAGTGACTCATCTAAAGCTAAACGATTAGCGAGCCCAGTTAAGTGATCGGTTGAAGCTTGTATTTTTAAACGGTTGTACATCGCTTTATGCGTACTGAGATCATGAAGTATGCAAACGTATAATTTTTGCGCCGATGCAATACTTTTTGGCATACTAGATATTGATAAGTCTGCTTCAATAATATCACCATTCGCTTTATTTATTTTTATTTCATTTGGGCCAAAGCTAAGGGAAGTATCTTTAATGTCTATCCAATTTAATAACGTCTGTTTATATTTATCAAGGTCTGCACCGTGTAAAAACGACAGTAAATTTTCGCCTATTAGAGATTGCTGAGAGTAACCTAATAGCTGTGCTGCTTTTGGGTTTGCAAACTCAAAACCACCGTGCTCATTAAGTACAAAAATGCCTTCGGCGGTGCCGTTAAATAATTCAATTAAAGCGCCAAATTGGGTATGAGAAAAAGGACTCGATAAAGCGCAATCGAAGGGGAGTGCTTTATCGTTTTTAACCGCTGGAGTCTCTTTTTTATTAATTTGTTTAGACACGTTTTAGCCTTAGCATGATACAGACGTTTTTGATGTCTACAAATTTACATAAAAAAGTGCAATTAAACCTTTCGGTAATCTTCTGCTTTTAAGTTTTTGATTAATAGTATTTTTTATTATGCACAGGCGTTAAAGGCCTGTGCAATTTGGAAAACAAAAATTAAATATTAAGCGTTGTTTATTAATTTTTGTCTTTATTTTCAATTTGTGGGTCGGCGCTTTCATAGGCTTTACCATTGCACTCAACATTAAATATTAAACACACAGTGCCATTATTTTCATCTGTGTCTGTGATGGTGATTGATTGGCCATCATCATTGATTTCTGATTTAAAATCACCAGCACAGTCGCCTTCTTTATCAGTGATAGTGGCTCCGGTGAATAAAAAACCTTTAGCAAGTGTTGCTTCATTTAAGCTATAAATACCTGCGGTTTCAGTTCTGACAACGCCACCGCCAGAGACTTCTTTGTTATCTTTAAAGTATGTAAAATTGGCGTTGTCGTTACTGTCTAATTCAATATTTACAGTAAAGTTAATTTGTTCTTGAGAGCTATCCATATTATTTCCTTTTGTATTCGTGGTTATAGTTTAAAGTGAGTAATGCCTAATTTAACTAGACTTGCTTTTATTTTGGGGATTTCGTTTGCTCTATTTAAGCAGGTGTATGCCTGTAACAGCGGGTGCGTTACGTGAACGCTTTGGTTTATTTTTACTGTTTCAGCAATGGCTTTAAGCGCATTTAAGCAAAATTGCTCTCGCTGTACGGTATTTTCAGCTAATTTAGCTTTAAGTAAATTTATATTCGTAAAGTCTACATTATCACCACTCTTTGCTTTATTAGCTATGTACTGTTGGTAGCTTGTATCACTTTCAAGGGCTGTTAAAAACTCATATGCTTTAAGTGGTGACTGTCTATCAATAAAGTACTGTATAAGGATCAATTGAGTATTAATTGCAAAGTTATTTTTAAAGCCCTGCACTTTCAAAAAGTTAATAATATCCTTAACTCGGTTATCAATGTTTTTATTAGGTGAAAGCATTAGCTGGTGGGCTAAAAAACGATAATAAGAATGTTGAATGTCTTTACTTTTTGGATCTTGCAATCGTGCGGTATTAACTGTTTTTGTGGCTTGCTGTGCTTTTTTGTAGGCTGGTTGTTTATTTGGCAGGTAGCTCAAAAGGTAGCTTTGTTGAATATAAGTATAAGCTAAACTGCTTGATAAACTGGCATCATCTGGATATTCAATTAATAAACTTTTTAACTCATTAGATGCATTTTCATACATGGTTAATGCGGCATTAAAGTTACCTAGCCTTTCTTCTGTCTTTGCCAGCCAACTGATGGTATCGGCTTTATCGCGCAGTAAGTTTTTGTTGCTGGGTTTAAGCTCAAGGGCTTCATTTTTAAGGGCGAGCGACTTTGTAAAGCGTTGTTTCGCGGCAGTGTAGTTAAATTGCTTTAAATACAAAGAGCCCAGCGAATTATGCGAATACGATAGCTCCATAATCGAGTTAAAACCATTCGGTGCTAATGAATACATTTTCTCGCTGTAGGCATGATATTTTTTAAATAATGGCTCAGTAGCAGCGTAATCACTTTTATCATAATGAAGCTGACCGAGCCAAAAGGCATTGGCACCGGCAAGCGTTAATAGCTCTAAATTATCTGGTTGTATTTTTAATAGTGCTTCAAGGCGAATGCGGGCGTTTTCAAAGGCAGTGAAGGCCTCAATGGTTTTACCGCGAGAATAGGCCACTTCGCCCATAGCCTCAAGAGTTTGTGCATATTGAAAGCGGTTGTTAAATTCGGCTTTTTGGTCGTTAAAACTAAAAAGAGAGCTGGGCTCATCTGCTTGATTGGTAAAATACTCAAGTGCTTTATTACTAATGCCATCGAGCAAATCCATACGCTTAACGCTGCGCAGTTTATCGGCAAAGTCACCGACCATAAAGCCAAGTAGGCTTTCGGCCTCTTGGCGCTTTTGCTGTGCAAGTTGCTGCGCTTGAAAACTGGTAACACTCATAAATAGGGCAACACAGGTAAGTAAGCAAAGCAGAGCGACCGTGCCGCGTTTTATGATTGTTTTTGTTTTACTGTGTTTAAGAGAGCTGGTTATAAGCGCGCGTTCGTCATTGTCTAGTTTGAATATATTGTCGTTTAATAACGTGAGCGCTTCTTGCAATGGTTTACCCGGTGCTAATAGGTAAGCGCTACTTTTATGTTCATTAAGCCACTGTTGCGTGTGGTGGTGCAAACGGCTTTTAATAGCAAGGGCGTCTTTATGATCGTTTATCCACTGTTTGGCACGTGGCCATTGGCGTAATAATGCCTCGTGGGCAAGGCTAAAGCAGGCTTCTTGGTTTTGTAAGTGCGATACAAATAAGCGACTGTCGACCATGGCTTGTACAAGCTCTTTTTGGCTGGTGTTGGTTAATGCTTGTAAGCGGGCCGCACGGCTAGTAATGGTTTTACCATCTGGGTTTAGCGTCACTAACTGCGATAATACGCTTTTTAGTTGCTGTTGTTGTTTTGCGCTCAGCCCAATAAAAACATCTTCTGCCTTTTTACCAATAGCGCCTTCAATACCGCCGAGTTTTTCATACACGCTGTGCAATAACTCATTATTTTCACTGCGCTGTAAATACAGCTCTTGCAGTGTGTATTGCAACATGGGCAGGGCATCAGGGTTGTTGGCGGTATCTGCAAAGAGTATTTCATCCAGCGGAGTTTTGGTTTGCGGGTCGTGTGAGAACGTTAAATTAGCGGTTAATGCCGGCAAGCGAATAATTTGTTGTAGTTCCTGGCGGTTGGGCGGGGTTAAATCATAATGGGCGCCGTTCGCTTTTGCGGCCATAAGGCTGGGTTGCTCTACCACTAAAGGGTAAAAGTCGTTACGACACGCACTAAATACGATCACCGCTTTAGAGGTGGCTAAACGTTCAATAATCGATAAAAAATGACTTCGGGTGTTGGGACTAAATAGTGGCGATGAAAGCAGCACCTCTAAGCGGTCTATAAACAAAAAAAACTGCGGTGTGTTTAGCTTTGTATTTGCCTTACTGATTGCAGTTTGTAACGTGTTTATCACTTCGTCAATTGTGTGCTCTAATTGCTGCGCCAGTGTTTGCGAGCTTAATCCTTCAAATACGGGTTGTTGGTTTATATCCCAATCAAGCATGGCTGAGGCTAAATCTAAATACAGTCTAGTTTGATGCACATCTGCAAAGTCGAGCTGAGTGTATGAAACAACGCCAATACCATCATAACCGCGCTCATCAAGTAGCTTTGGTAAAATACCCGCATTGACTAACGACGATTTACCCGTACCACTTGGGCCAAGTATTAAGCAAAAAGCACGGCCAGATTTTACTTGGTTTGATACGTTTTCGAGTAAGGTGGTGATGGCTTGGTTACGACCAAAAAATAAATGGGTATCGGTTGGGTTATACGCGCTTAAACCTAAAAAAGGAGAACCACCTTGCCACGTGTTTATAGAGCTTGATGTATCTTCTGCAAATGGAAATTCAAGTTTTGCAATAATACGGTAGCCGCGTTTACGAATGGTTTCTATGTATAGCGGGGAGCTTGCCTTATCACCCAGTGCTTTTCGCAGTTGTGTGATGGTTTTATGCAGTGGGTTATCGCCTACTTCAATGTTTTGCCAGCACTGATTGAGTAATTCGTCACTGGTGACAATTTCGCCCTTTTGTAAGCAAAGATATAATAATACATCCATTGCTTTAGGTTCTAATTGCGTTACTTTTTCAGCACATTGTATACAATTGCTGGCAGGTGTTACCTGCCAGTCGCCTAGATAAAAAGGTGATTGATGCATAAGGACTCGTTATTATTTTATTTGTAAGCACGCTTAATTAATTTAATATGATTTAAAATCATATTAAGGTTTTTATTTATTTTAGGTCGCTTTTATTAAGCGTAACAATGCGTTGTGGAAACGGAATTTCAATATTGGCATCGTTAATCGCTTTATACACACCGCCATTTATAGCGAGTTTAGTTTCAATAATTTTAGTGGTGGGCACCCAATAACGATAACTAATGGTGACGCCGCTATCAGCAAAACGTTCTATACCAATTTGTGCATTGGGTTGTTTAGCTACGAGTTCGTGATTGACTAATACGTTTTCAATAAGGCTTATCGCAGTATCACTACAGGCACTGTAGGCTATGTCTATTTCACCTTTTACCAGTGAATAATTAAATGAGTTATGTAGAATTTCGCCAACAATATGTTTGTTAGGAATGGTTATTTCTACTTTTTCTTCATTAATTAATACGGTGTGCCCCAGCTCAATTATTTTTACTTGGCCACTAACGCCTTTTACTTCTATGGTATCGCCAACCACAAATGGCCGCGTAGCAATAATAGCAAGACCCGCACCATAGTTAGAAAGCATGCCTTGTAACGCTAAGCCTGCGCCCAATGAGGCGGCACCTATTGCAGCTACGAATGGGGTCACACTAATGCCAATTTTACCAAGCGCAATAATGATCACCATAATGATCAGCAGTACTTTTACAACATTACTGACAAAATTAGTCAGGGTGATATCAATGTTGTGGCGGGTCATTAAGTTTGCTACAACTTCGGCGAGCTTTTTAGCGACCCACAGGCCAACGAGTAGAATAAAAATAGCGCCCACTATTTGCATACTGTAGGTAACTAAATACTCGGTAAGTAGGGCGTAGTACTTTTCAAATTGCTGAATTTCGGAACTGATCATGCTGGGCTCTATTTTTAGCGATACTGTTATCCGCTTACTATAACAAAGTGTTAACTAAAATTGGATATAATAGTGGTACTATCACTGCGGTTAATAATGCACTGAGTGCCATAGCCACTGATGAAAATGCGCCTATTTTTGGGTGTTCGGCAATAGCTGCCGCGGTACCAATTGCATGGCACGCGGTACCGATTGCAATTCCTTGTGCCTCAAAGTTATAAATCTTAACTAATTTGAGCAATATAAAGCCAAATAAAGCCCCCAATAAACCAATAAAAATAACCATGGCAGCGGCAAGTGAGCTAATTCCTCCTAATGAGTCAGTAACCAGCAGTGTAATAGGGGTTGTTACACTGAGTGCCGCAACAGAGGCGCTCAATTGTGAGGGCACAGCAAATAAAATACTTAATACAAAAGCCACTAGTGTGGCGTTAACAATACCTATACTGCAAGTAGCGACAATTAATAGTAAGTTTTTACGTACGTGCATAAATTGCTGATAAAGCGGCAAGGCTAAAGCAACTATGGCCGGCTCTAATAGCCAACTTAGTAACTGACTATGTGAGGCAAATTGTGAATAAGGTAATTTAAGGTTAACTAACAGTAGGGCAATAATGCCAATGCTTAAAAAAACAGGGTTGGTTAATGACTTTAAAATACTCTGGTTTATTTTAAGATTAACCGCTCTTAGCGCAATAAAGAGAATAATAATAAATGGCACGGTTAACCACCATAGGCTGGGGTTTATGCTAGTGGTTAAGTTAGTCATTATTAGCTCTGCCTTTAAAGTAGCCCACTAGGCTTGCCACTAAAATTAAACTACTGAGTGGGACTAATAAGATGACCGCAGTTAAGAAAGGCCAATGTGATTTAATCAGCCCTAAATGTTCTATAAAACCGACGCCTGCAGGAATAAAGAAAATAGGCATTACATTCAAAATAGGTGATGCGCAGGGGGCGAGTTGATGTTCTTTAACTATGCCTAATAACAGTAACGTTAGCAGCAAAACCATGGCGAGTAGAGGAGCAGGAAAACTTGCATCAAGAAGATGCATAATGAATTTGCTTGTTGCCAAGCACAATAAAATAATTGCGCTACTTAGTAGGTATTTCATTAATTTGGCTCACTAGAATAGAGGAGCCTAACTTTAACAAATAACGCTGTTTTATGCATTGTGCCTTAGTATTACCATCAATGTTACCAGCGCTTGGCGTTTGTAAACTCAATATCAGATTTCCCTTTAGCTTTAGCAATGGCTTTTTTAGTATTAGGGTTGATCAGTAAGCGAATTTGGCTCCATGTTTCTTTAGCGAGTATTTTTCGAGCAGGAGCTTTATAGCTTTGTTGAGTTACACGCTTTATTGCGGCTAATGTGTCAGGTGAGCGCGCTAGCAGTGTATCAAGCATCTCTTTAGTTGCTTTATCTGTATCGTCGGTTATTTTGGTTACTAAACCTAGTTCAAAAGCATGTTGTGCGTTTATTGGATTTGCGTGACTTGCTAACCAAAGCGCTTGGTCGCGTTTTACTAAGCCTGAAAGCATAACATTAGCGCCCATATCTGGGCATAACCCCCAGCGCGCTTCCATAATGGCGAGTTTGGCATCGTGGTGAACAATCCGGTAATCGGCACCCAGTGCTATTTGCAATCCACCCCCAAGGCAATTTCCGTTTATTTTGGCAATAACAGGCACACTCAATGATTGCCAACCAAGTACTACTTTTTGCGCTAAATTTTGATTACCAGGAAGCCATTTAAATAGGAGTTTTATAATATTCATTGGCGAGGCCATAACCGCGTTAATATCAAGCCCTGCACAAAAGTGTTCGCCTTCACCGGTTAATACAACCGCACGAATATTGGCATCTTTTTTAATATTTTTAATCACCTTGTTAAGCTCAATAAACATAGTAAAGCTTAAGGCATTTTGTTTTTCTACTCGATTTAATGTGACGGTGGCAATGCCCTGTTTTTTTTCTAGTTTTATCATCTTGCACTCCTCTGACCTGTTACTTGAGCTTATGTTTTTATTTGTGCTAAGTAAAGTGGGTGAAGATGAATAAAAAACAAAGTGAATTTTTTAATGCAATTGCGGTCTGTTATCTTTCAAGGCAAATTTAATCTTTAAAAGTCAACAGACCCTAATGCTAACCAATCCATTAATATCTATAAGTATTAGGTAAAAGTAAAAAAGTCAGTATTTAACGTGTTTTTTTTATCAAAACACTAACAACTTTTGATATTATGGCGCCAACTTAAAAGCTCAGAGGTTAACCACTCATGTCAGGTCCACGTTTATTTACGGTAGAAGAAGCAACCCATCAAGCTTATGATATTTTTTTGGAGCTGGCTCCCAACAACCTGAGTGATAAAGATGTTGAAGAATTTAACCTGCATCGTGAAGAACTTGGCTTTATTGAAGAAGATGAGCCCGATGAACAGTGGCAAGATTTTGTTGCACTAGAAATAGAGCCTGAGCATTTTATTCAAGTATTAGTGGGCCTTGAGTTTGATAACGAAGACGTCTTATTTGCGAAAATTTTAATTAGCCGTGATAAAGACGCGCCTTTTTGCCATATTTTATGGAAAGAAAGTGAATAACTTTTTCGGCCCCTTTTCATTATTACCATTTGCAAGAGAATGTATTTTGCGAAAGTACGTTGTATTACTGCTTTTATTATTTAGCTCCTACAGCTGGGCAGTGGATCCCTTTGAAGATTTTCATCAATATGGGGAGCTCTCCGATGAAGAAATTCATGAGCTACACAAAGGCGAAGTACTTTATGGTGATACCGAGTTTGGTTTTATTTTAAGTAAAGGTAATACCAACTCAACCAGTTTTAAACTCAAAGGTAATCTTTACCAAGATTTTGAAAACTGGCGTAATCAATTCAAAATAGATTCCTTATACAAACGTGACGAAAATGAAGAAACGGGCCAGTCGGATGTTACGGCTAATCGCGTGTTTGTTTCTGCGCAGGGTAACTATAAAGTTGGTGTTAAAAATTCGTCTTTCTTTATTTATGGCGATTATGAAGAGGATGAATTTAGCGGTCTGGATTTTAAAAGTACGGTGGCAACCGGCTATGGTGCACGTATTTATCAAGGGGTTAAAAACAAAGTAGATATAGATATTGGCCCTGGTTTATATCGCTCCGTTGCTGATGATGAGTCAACAATAAGCGAAGACGATAAAGACAAAATGGGTTACTTGTTACGTATTGCCATGCAATGGGAGCGATTAGTATCTAAGCGCACCCGATTTAACCAAGACATTAGTATAGAGCAGTCTTTATCTGGGCTTAACTCACGGTTAAAGTCAGAAACCGCCTTAATTAGCCAAGTGGTTGGGGCTGTATCGCTCAAGTTTGCTTATATGTACCGTTATAACTCTAAGCCTGAAGAAGATAAGCTTAAATATGATTCAGAGCTCAGCGCAACGTTAGTATACAGTTTTTAATTTTTTAACTTTTTAATTGAGAGTGTTATGTATCAGCATAAGCAGTATGCGGTATTTATATTTGTAGTATTGGCATGGATAGGTGGTTTTGTTGCACTTGCATGGAATTTAATGGGTGCCGATGTGCCGTTAATGGTATTTGCAGGTATTTTATTGCTGGTGGGTTTTTTATTTCATGGTTTAACCATTAAAGTTGATGAAGCCCATATTAGCTGGGCATTTGGTCCAGGCGTTGCGGGTCAAAAATTAGCACTAGAGGACATAGTTGACGTAAAAGCAGTACAAAACTCATACCGTCACGGTATTGGTATTCGCATTACACATGATGGTTGGATTTATTCAGTATCAGGCTTTAGTGCCGTGCAATTAACGCTTAAAGATGGCAGCCAATACCGCTTAGGGACTAATGACCAAGCAGGATTAGTTGCTGCGCTTGAAGATAAAATAACCCCTGGCGAAGCACCTGCAGCAGAGCCTCAAGTTAAATTACGTACGCATAATAATATGCTATAAAAAAAGCGCCTGAGGCGCTTTTTTTATTACTGGGTTAGGGTTTAGTGATCGTGACCACAACCGCCTTCACCATGTACATGGCCATGCTCAAGCTCTTCAGCCGTTGCATCGCGTACTTCTAAAATCTCTACATCAAAATTGAGCGTAATACCAGCGAGTGGGTTGTTACCATCAACAATCACTTCTTCGTCTTGAATATCGATGATCATGACTGACTGGTCGCCGTCATCGGTGGTTGCACGAAATTGCATGCCCACTTCAATGTCCATGCCTTCAAACATTGATTTTGGCACGGCTTGCATGAGGTGATCATGACGCTCACCGTAACCTTCTTCAGGTTCAACTTTTACACTTAGTGTATCGCCAGCTTGTTTGCCTTGCAGCGCGTTTTCAAGTCCTGAGATCAGGTAACCCGTACCAACGATAAAAATTAATGGCTCACCGCCAAATGAGTTATCAATGGTATTGCCGTCATTATCTAGTACAGAGTAATGCATTTTTACCACTTTATTTGCTGCAACGATCATAGTCATTCCTATTATTCATCTTCAAGAGAGTAAGGTAGAGGCAGAATGTTTAGCTCTACCGAAGGGGTATGTTTTGCACGAAGAACCTGAGCGGTGTCAGTATCGTTTGGCAACACAACTAAGCCAGTTAAAGTGTGTGTTTTTTCATTAAAGCTTTGCGCAATAAGTTTGCCCGCGCGGCGCCAGTTTTCACCTAACTGGGTTTCGATATCGGGTGCATCGAGCAATCCTTCACTTTGCCCTGTAACGATATACATGGCACGTTTATTTTTACCTAAGTATTTCATACGTGCGACGGTTTCTTGGCCGGTGTAGCAACCCTTTTTAAAACTGATGCCATTGATGGCTTGAAGGTTAACCATTTGCGGCACATATTCATCAATTGCATCAACGCTTAACTGAGGCTCACCAGCTAGCAGTGAGGCCTGTTGCCACATAGCGTCGTTGTCGAGGGTAGATACTTCATCAGGTAAGCAAAATTGGCTATCAACCATAAGTAAAACGCGGTTTGGCGCAAGTTTAAGGGCTTTGCCGTTAGCAAAGTCGCATGCTGTGGCATCGTCACTAAAGTGAATATCAAGTTGCGTAAGCAAATCAGTTAGGTCATCACCTAATAAACCAATTAATCGCTCTGGGGCTTTATTAATTTCAACTTTTGCAAATACAGCGTATTTTTTTAACTCAGCCAGTGAGCGTTCTACTTCAGCACTTGATCCGGTTAAATAATAGTTTTGCTGGTAAGAAAATAGCTTAAATACACCCCACAGCTTACCTTTTGCGCTACAGTGACCTGTCCACAAAAAGTTGTTGTTGTTGATTTTATTGAGATCTTGAGTGATTTGTCCGTGTAGGTAAGATAATTTATCTGTGCCTGAGAGGCTAATAACCTGATGTGATAAAGGACATGCATAAACCAGAGACATAAACACCTTCTTTGCAATAACAAATGAAACCACATAATAACGTAGTTAAAGCCGATGGTACAGCCACCAACAAGCGTTGTTTTTTTATAATTTAGTGCTGTTAAATTAACGTGCATTTGTTAAACTCGAATTAATTAAATATGAGGTTTAAAATGGTTGAAATACATAGTAAAGCACGTATCCGTTGGGCTTGCCGCCGTGGCATGTTAGAACTAGATGTTTTGTTTATGCCGTTTGTTGAAGAAGCTTATGATTCGTTAGATGCTAAACAGCAGGCGACTTTTCAGCGCTTATTAACACAAGAAGACCCAGATTTATTTGCTTGGTTTATGGGCCATGAAAAATGTAAAGACGTTGAGCTAAACAGTATGGTTGAGCTAATTTTAGACCGAGTTCGTGTATAGGTTTACCGTCACAAATAATCAGACAGACCACAAACAGATTGTGGTCTTTTTTTGTGTGCTAACTTTAATATTATGCTTATTTACCACTTCTATTTTGGCAACTCTTTTTTGCATTGCGCTTAATATCGTTGCTGGCATTATCGTTTGGCGAAAAATCGTGGCTGCTCAGCCAGAGCAGGGCGTTATATTATTAGAGCCAAATCAATTTCGTTTTGAGAATGAAAAGCTGCTAATTCAAGGGGTTATTGGTAAGCAAAGCCGATTACTTGGTCGCAGTGTGTGGTTGTATATTAATGGCTTTAGTGAAAACTATTGGCTGATTATCTCAGCCAATAGTGTTGATGAGCAAAGCTATGCGCGTTTAAAACGGGCAACACTTGCGGCAATTAATTGCGCTTTGGAGTCAAAATAGTTGGCGTTGGATTTTCGTTTTGCTCTGGGTAGTCAATGGTAAAGTGCAGTCCGCGACTTTCTTTACGTTCCATAGCACTTCTAATTATAAGCTCGGCTACTTGAACTAAGTTACGTAACTCAAGTAAGTTATTACTCACTCTAAAGTTCGCGTAGTAATCGTGGATTTCTTGCTGTAATAGTTCAACACGATGAAGCGCGCGTTCAAGTCGTTTGGTTGAGCGCACAATCCCAACATAATCCCACATAAATAATCGCAGCTCATGCCAGTTATGGGTGATCACGATTTCTTCATCTGAGTTAGATACGCGGCTTTCATCCCAACTAGGTAACTCAACCAGTGCAGGAGCGGTCTCTATTTTACTCAAAATGTCTTTTGCTGCTGCATGGGCAAATACAATGCACTCTAATAATGAGTTACTTGCCATACGGTTAGCACCGTGCAGCCCAGTGTAAGCCACTTCACCTACAGCGTATAAATTAGCTAAGTCGGTTTTGCCATTAAAGTCGGTCATAACGCCGCCACAGGTATAATGCGCAGCAGGGACAACAGGAATTGCCTCCTTGGTGATATCAAGCCCTACGCTTAAACATTTGGCGTAAATCGTTGGGAAGTGTTCAATAATAAAATCTTTGTCTTTGTGGCTAATATCTAAATATAAGCAATTTGCACCAAGGCGCTTCATTTCAAAATCGATAGCGCGCGCGACTATGTCGCGCGGGGCGAGTTCTTCTCGCTCATCAAACTCTTTCATGAATCGCGTGCCATCTGGGCGTTTTAAATAGGCTCCCTCACCACGCATTGCTTCGGTAATTAAAAAGTTTTGCAACTCAGGGTGATAAAGACTGGTTGGATGAAATTGATTAAATTCCATATTAGCAACGCGACACCCTGCACGCCATGCCATGGCAATACCATCACCGCTAGAAACATCAGGGTTAGAGGTATAAAGGTATACTTTACTTGCGCCACCCGTTGCTAGGGCAACAAATTTTGCGCCAATTGTTTCTACTTTTTTGGCTTTTTTATTCCACACATACATGCCATGAACATGTGAACCCGTTTTGCCGATACTTTTATCGGTAATTAAATCAATCGCGTTGTAATGCTCTAACAAGGTGATATTGCTATGCGCTTGAACTTGGCTAATCAAGGTTGTTTGCACAGCTTTGCCTGTGGCATCGGCTGCATGCAAAATGCGTCGGTGGCTATGCCCACCTTCACGAGTTAAATGAAAGCGCTCTTTACCTTTGCTATCAAACTCCATATCAAAAGGCACGCCTTGGTCAATCAGCCATTGCAGGCAGTCATGAGCATTGCTGGCAGTGTAATGAACCGCCTCTCTGTCGCATAAACCGCCACCGGCGTCTAAGGTATCTTCAACGTGAGACTCTATACTGTCATTTTTTTTATCAAAAACAGCGGCAATTCCGCCTTGGGCATAAAGAGTAGAACCTTCGGTTAATTCACCTTTACTAATTACGGTAACGTTACAGTAATTAGCCAAAGATAAAGCAAGTGATAAGCCTGCTGCGCCGCTACCAATAATAGCGACATCGGTAATGTGATGTTTATTTTGGTTCATCTGTGAGGTACTTTGCGGTTACAATGCTCAGATAGAGCAATATTTATTTTTAATACTTATAGTTGTACCATATTTGTAGCACTACCACGAAGTGGTTTTAGCGTATAAATACGTAATTTTTTAGCTATTTTATAAAAAAACAATATGAAGCAGAACTTTTTATTCATCTAAGGGTCAGAGTAGGTGTGAACAATGGCGACACTATGAATAATAAGCAAGAATCAATCAGAGGAGTACCGGCTCGAATGAGCGAGCAGGAATTAGATTTAGCGTTAGTGAAAAGGGTCCAGCAGGGAGATAAAAACGCCTTTAACCTATTAGTTAAGAAGTATCAGAACAAAATAGCCGGTTTGATCTCACGTTATGTATCAAATCAGGGTGACATTGCTGATGTAGCACAAGAGGCGTTTATTAAAGCGTATCGTGCCCTTCCAAACTTTCGTGGTGATAGTGCTTTTTATACTTGGCTTTACCGTATCGCCGTTAATTGTGCTAAAAATTATTTAGTGGCTCAAGGGCGTAAACCGCCAGCAAATGATATAGATGCTGACGATGCCGAGTTTTATGAAGGTGCAGATTCAATGCGTTCTAACGCGTCACCTGAAAATTTACTATTAAGCGAAGAAGTACGCGCTGTTATTTTTAATACGATTGATAGTTTGCCTGAAGATCTAAAAACCGCGATTACCCTTAGAGAAATTGAGGGGATGAGCTATGAAGAAATAGCCGTGGTGATGGATTGCCCAGTCGGGACGGTGCGTTCGCGTATTTTTCGTGCCCGTGAAGCAATTGATAACAAATTAAACCCATTAATAGGCGAGTCTTAGTATGACAAAAGCACACGTTAACCGCTTAGATAACGAATCGTTATCAGCATTACTTGACGGTGAGCAAGCATTAAATGATGCCGAGATTGCATCTGCTGATGTAGCTACATTTGGCCGTTACGCGTTAATCGGTGATGCAATGCGAGCTAAAGAAAACAACAAAAATATGGATTTTGATATTAGCGATCGCATTTCGTTAGCACTTGATAGTGAGCCGGTTTATGCAGACTTTAGCCAGTCTGAAAGTGTGGCAAAGCCGGTAAATACTGAAGCCGATAATAAAATCGTGGCGTTTAATTGGCGCAAGCCGGTTGCGCAGTTAGCAATTGCAGCTAGCGTGGCAATGTTTACTATTGTTGGCGTGAACACCTTGCCGCAAGGTGAAGATGCTGTGCAAAACGAAATTCCTTTATTACAAACCACGCCGTTAACCGGCATGGCATCGCCAGTGAGTTATTCATCAGCACCGGCGCTAGAGAACGCAGAGAAAGGCTTACGAGAGCTTCAACAGCAACGTATTGGCGCTCTAGTACTTGAACACCAGCGTCAAGCACGTGTGGCTCATTCGTTGAAAACTGCGAAAACAGATGAAACGTCACAAGAGGAAAAAAACTAATTAGATGAAAGTAATAACTTTTGTTATGTCGTTGGTGTTAAGTTTTAATGCTTTCGCCAATGACACAAACCCCGCTAAAGATTTACTGCTTGAAATGGCCAGTGCAGTTCATACACGTAATTTTGATGCCTCTTTTGTTGTTGTTAAAGGCAAAAGTATGGAGCCCTACCGTTGGGTGCATGCTAAACAGGGGGACGTTGAGCTTGAGCATTTGAGTTTACTCAACGGTGCTGGCCTTGAAATGATCCGCATTGACAACCAAGTTACCTATTTTGAGCCACAATCAGAGCCGTATTCATTAACAACCGACTCAATTGCCGGCCCTATTCCTGAAGTGCTTTTTAAAGATATTAACCGCTTAAGTGCGCATTATGATTTTGTGCTTGGTGGTAAAGGCCGTATTGCTGGGCGTCCCGCGCAATTAGTTCGAATTGAATCTAAAAACGAAGACAAATACAACTATTGGATATGGATTGATACTGAGTCGTCGTTATTATTAAAAGCGGCGTATGTTAATCATCAAGGTGAAGCGCTTGAGCAATTACAGCTCACTCATATTAGCGTGACTGAGCAACCGGCAAACTTATTATTAGAAGTGCTTAATCGTAACTTTCCAACCCCATTACCTGCCAATTCAATTGATGAACAAACTAAAGCGAATGCCATGAATTGGACTATTGGCTGGTTACCTGAGGGGTTTGAATTACTTAAGTCAGACAGGCATAAGCTCGACTTAAATAATGAATTAACAGACTATTATTTATTTTCTGATGGGTTTGTTGAAGTATCTGTGTTTGTACAACGACCACTACCGGGTAAGCGTTTAAGCGGTGCCCTCACCTCAGGGGCAACTACGATTTATGTACACAACGGCGGAAATTTTGATGTCTCTGTGGTGGGAAACATTCCAACCATGAGTGCCAAAGCCATTGCTGAGTCTGTATCGCGGGCATTATAAGTAACTAAACTATGATTGAACAAACGTTAACCGTCGTGGCCCTTAGTGGCCACGTTGCGCATTTAGAAGCCCAACAAAAACAGGCCTGTGAAGGCTGTAATGGACGTTGTGGCTCACAAGTGTTTAGTAAGTTATTTGGTACCGCCAAAAAAACATTACCTTATAAATTTGAAACACAGTTAGAAATAGGCCAAAAAGTAACTTTGTCATTGGATGATAGCCATGTTGTAAAGCATGCCTTTGCAGTTTACATGCTGCCTTTGTTTTTGAGTTTAATATTCGCTTTAATAGCCAGTGAATTGATATTGTTAGCCGAAGGCTGGCAAATTTTAGCCGCGATATTGGGTGGGATCACCGGCTTTTTAATTGCTAAAACATGGGTGAAATCATTAAGACATGAGATAAAAGTGATAAAAATTCATCCAATTAGCCTCCCTTTAACTCAAATAGATGGTGATTGACGCCAATTAAATGTAAAATTGCGTTTTTATGCCACAGTAACTTGAAAATACACAGCAAGTATTTTCAAGTTATTTAGGCATGCGACCTTAGTCCTTTAAAATAGAAGTTTAGAATCCAGTTTATGAAGCATATCCGTAATTTTTCGATCATCGCCCACATTGACCATGGTAAATCGACCCTTTCTGACCGTTTGATCCAAGTTTGTGGTGGTTTAACCGACCGTGAAATGCAGAAGCAGGTTCTGGATTCAATGGATATTGAACGTGAGCGTGGCATTACCATCAAGGCGCAAAGTGTAACGTTAAACTACAAAGCAAACGATGGTGAAACCTACCAGCTCAACTTTATCGACACTCCAGGTCACGTTGACTTTACTTATGAAGTATCACGTTCATTAGCCGCGTGTGAAGGTGCATTATTGGTTGTTGATGCTGGCCAAGGTGTTGAAGCACAAACATTGGCTAACTGTTATACCGCCATCGAAATGGACTTAGAAGTTATACCGGTTCTAAATAAAATTGATTTACCACAAGCTGACCCATTACGTGTAGCCGAAGAAATTGAAGACATCATTGGTATTGATGCCCTTGATGCCGTGCAATGTAGTGCTAAAACAGGTGTGGGTATTGCCGAAGTACTTGAAATGATCGTTAAAGATGTACCGCCACCAGTTGGTGATAAAGACGAGCCATTACAAGCGCTAATTATCGATTCTTGGTTTGACCCGTACCAAGGCGTTGTATCGCTAGTGCGTATTAAGCATGGTGAACTTCGCGCGGGCGACAAAATTAAAATTATGTCGAATGAGCATATTCATACTGCAGATCATGTAGGTATTTTCACACCTAAACAAACTAATACCGGTATTTTACGTACAGGTGAAGTAGGGTTTGTTATTGCCGGTATTAAAGAAATACACGGTGCACCGGTGGGCGATACTATTACTCATCAAAAAAATGCGGCACCTGAGCGCTTACCTGGTTTTCAAAAAATTAAACCACAAGTTTATGCGGGTATGTTCCCAATTGCGTCAGATGATTACGAGTCGTTCCGCGATGCACTTAACAAACTAAGCTTAAACGATGCGTCGTTATTCTTTGAACCAGAAAATTCAACCGCATTAGGGTTTGGTTTCCGTTGTGGCTTCTTAGGTATGCTGCACATGGAAATTATCCAAGAGCGTTTAGAGCGTGAATACGACATTGATTTAATCACCACGGCGCCGACGGTTATTTACGAGGTAGTGACTAAAGAAGGCACGACACAAATAGATAACCCGTCTGATCTTCCGCCAGTAAACGATATTTTAGAGATACGTGAGCCGGTTGTAGAAGCTAATATTTTAGTTCCACAAGAGTACTTAGGCAGCGTAATCACTTTATGTGTTGATAAGCGCGGTATGCAAACTAAAATGAGTTATCACGGTAAGCAAGTTGCAGTAACGTATGAACTGCCAATGGCTGAAGTGGTAATGGACTTCTTTGATAAGCTAAAATCAACAAGCCGTGGTTTTGCTTCGCTTGATTATAACTTTAAGCATTTCCAAACCTCAGACATGGTGCGTGTAGATATACTTATCAATGGCGAGCGTGTTGATGCCCTGGCTATTATTGTTCACCGCGACAGCGCGCAATCACGCGGTCGTCAGCTTGCTGATGCGTTAAAAGAACTTATACCACGTCAAATGTTTGATATTGCGATTCAGGCAGCGATTGGACAACACGTAATCGCTCGAACGACTGTTAAGCAACTACGTAAAAACGTAATCGCTAAATGTTACGGTGGTGACGTGAGCCGTAAGAAAAAACTACTTCAAAAACAAAAAGATGGTAAAAAGCGAATGAAGCAACTTGGTAACGTTGAAGTGCCTCAAGAAGCGTTCTTAGCCATTTTGAAAGTTGGTAAATAAAAATAAAGGATAATAAATGGCTGGCTACTTTTCAGTTTTATTGGTGTTGTTAACTTTAGGCTCAGGTCTAATATGGTTAATAGATCACTTAATGTTTGCCCCTAAAAGGCAGGAACGTTTAGCAATTGCTCAAACTTCTGCCGGTGGTCAACTTGATGAAGAAACCGCAGCATTGATTGCGCCTGAGCCAATGATTACTGAAACAGCAAAGTCGATTTTTCCGATGATTGCTGCTATCACTATTTTTAGATCATTTATTTTTGAGCCGTTTCAGATCCCATCGGGTTCAATGATGCCCACCTTATTAGTGGGTGATTTTATTTTAGTGCAAAAGTATTCTTATGGGATTAAAGACCCAGTATGGCGCAGCCAATTAGTGGATGTAAGCGAACCAGAGCGTGGCGATATTGTTGTTTTTAAATACCCGTTAGATGAGAGAGTGGACTATATTAAACGTGCTATAGGTTTACCTGGCGATAAAATTGTTTATCGTGATAAGCGTTTATATATTCAACCAAAATGCGAAGAAGGTGAAGTTCAAAAGGGCGCACTTCTTTGTAATGAATTCAATAAAATTGATTTTAAATTAATTAATGATAATGAATTTAAGCAAGGCCCAATGGATTTAGCGCGTTTAAATGAAGATTTAACCACGACTAACCATGACATTTTAATCAACCCAAAATCGCCTGAACGTAAGGGGCGTTACTACCAGCAATTGGGCACACCTGCGGATGAGTGGGTGGTTCCAGCTGATCATTACTTTATGATGGGTGATAATCGCGATAACAGCCAAGATAGTCGCTTTTGGGGCTTTGTACCAAAAGAAAACTTGGTGGGTAAAGCTGTCTTTATATGGATGAGTTTTGAATTTGATAATGGCCCAGATGACATTTTACCAGGATGGGTTCCAACTGGTGTTCGTTTTGAACGCCTAGGTAATATTCAGTAACAATGAAAAAAAATGTAACAGAGTTATACAAAAGAATTGGCTACACATTTGCTGATCAAGGGTTACTTGAGCAAGCAATGACGCATCGCAGCCACAAAGGTCAACATAACGAGCGACTCGAATTTTTGGGCGACTCAATTTTGAGCTTTGTCATTGCCAATGCACTGTACGCTAAATTTCCTAAAGCACGCGAAGGCGATTTAAGCCGCATGCGTTCGACTTTAGTTCGCGGCCAGACTTTAGCTGAATTTGGCCTTGAATTTGAGCTTGGTGATTACCTACGCTTAGGTCCTGGCGAGCTAAAAAGTGGTGGTTTTAGACGCGAGTCAACCCTAGCGGATGCAGTTGAAGCTATTATTGGCGCTGTATTTTTAGATTCAGACATAGATCGCTGCGGCGAGCTTATTTTAGCGTGGTATGAATCACGTTTAGATGCTATTTCACCAGGGCTTAACCAAAAAGATCCTAAGACCCAGCTGCAAGAGTATTTGCAAGCTCGTAAGCTATCATTACCAGGCTACACCGTAGTTGATACTAAAGGTCAGGCACACAATCAAACATTCACGGTTGAATGTATTGTTGATGGAATGGATAGCATTATTTCTGTTGGCAGCTCACGGCGTAAAGCCGAACAAAAAGCGGCCGAAAAAGCATTGAAGATACTTAAAAATGAATCTTGATACCTTAATACAGCCTCATGAAGGCGAGATAGACACATTTTGTGGCATGGTTGCGATTGTTGGCCGTCCTAACGTGGGTAAATCAACACTGCTTAATGAAATTATTGAGCAAAAAGTCAGTATTACCTCACGTAAGCCACAAACCACGCGCCATCGTATTATGGGTATTCATACTGAGGGTAAGCACCAAGCGGTGTACGTCGATACCCCAGGCCTGCACGTTGAAGAAAAGCGTGCTATTAACCGTTTAATGAACCGTGCAGCGTCTAGCTCAATTGGTGATGTTGAGCTGATCATTTTTGTGGTTGAAGGCACTCATTGGAATGCCGATGACGACATGGTACTTAACAAAGTAAGCCAAAGTGGCAAGCCGGTATTGTTAGTTATTAACAAAATTGACCAAGTGAAAGATCGCGACCTTGTACTTCCACATATGAAGTTTTTAGGCGATAAGTTTGATTTTGTCGGTATTATGCCCGTATCTGCGACTCAGGGTAAAAACATTAACCTGATCAAAGAAGAAGTGACTAAGCGCTTACCACCGTGCGAATTTTACTTTCCTGATGACTACGTAACTGACCGCTCAATGCGCTTTATGGCGGCTGAAGTTATCCGTGAAAAGCTAATGCGCTTTATGGGTGAAGAGTTACCGTATTCAGTGACTGTGGAAATAGAGCAGTTTAAATGGCAAGAAAACGGTATTTGGCATATTAATGGCCTGATACTAGTTGAGCGTGAAACGCAAAAGCGCATGGTAATTGGTAACAAAGGCGAAAAGCTAAAAGTAATCGGCCGTGAAGCGCGTAAAGACTTAGAGGAAATGCTTGAAAATAAAGTGTTTTTAGAACTGTGGGTTAAAGTTAAATCGGGCTGGGCTGACGATGAGCGTGCCTTAAGAAGCTTAGGTTACGGTGAAGATTAACATTTTATACGCAGCATAGTTTATGGACAGCGATTTCTATAAAGCTTATTTATTACATCGGCGTCCATATAGCGACTCGCAAGTAATGCTCGATATGCTAGTAGAAGGCGTTGGCCAGCTTAGAATGCTCGCACGAGTTAGTGGCCGCCAGGCCACTAAATACAAAGCCCAACTCCAACCATTTCAAGCCTTACTAGTCCATTACAATGGCAAATACGATTTAAAGTACATCAATAAATTTGAGCTTCATGGTAATCCGTTATTTTTAACCGGTGATAATCTTTACTGTGGCTTTTATTTAAATGAATTAACCAACCGAATTGTGCCGATTAATGAACCCATTGATCAGGTTTTTCAACTTTATAAAACTCACCTAGAAAACCTTAATAGCGGGACTGACATGCAAGCGGTACTGCGCTCTTATGAGTTTCAATTGCTAGAGCTACTAGGTTATGGGGTTGATTTTAGTTTTGATGCGGATGGTGAGCCAATTGATGACACGCAAACGTATAGCTACTTTGCAGAAGTGGGCTTTGCGGTGCAACACGACTCGCGTTCTGGGTTTACTGGTTCACAACTCAATGCCATAGCAAATCATGACTTTAGCCAAGCGGATGTGTTATATATGGCAAAGCAATTAAGTCGTTATTTATTAAAACCATTGTTGGGCAACAAGCCATTAAAAAGTCGTGAATTATTTACGGCCTCTCAATAAACAAATTTCACAGGTACAAAAATGAAAGATATTCTTCTAGGCGTGAACGTAGATCATATTGCAACGCTTCGCCAAGCACGAGGCACTTCTTATCCTGATCCTGCCCATGCAGCCAGTGTTGCAGAGCATGCCGGTGCTGATGGCATTACTATTCATTTACGCGAAGACCGCAGACACATTCAAGACCGCGATGTGTATGTAATGGCTAAAACCATTCAAACACGTATGAACCTTGAAACCGCAGTAACCGATGAAATGATTGCTATTGCACTTGAGGTTAAACCTGAATATGTATGCTTAGTGCCTGAAAAACGTGAAGAGCTTACCACTGAAGGGGGCTTAGATGTGGCAGGCAATATCGATAAAATAGCCGCTGCAACTAAAACATTAACGCAAGCTGGAATTAAAGTATCACTGTTTATTGATGCTGATAAAGCGCAGTTAGATGCAGCAAAAGCGTGTGGTGCACCTTATGTTGAAATTCACACTGGGGCTTACGCAGATGCCACCAACGATGAAGACACTGCCAAAGAGCTTGAGCACATTCGCCAAGGGGTGAAATATGCAGCCAGTATTGGTTTAATTGTTAATGCTGGCCATGGTCTGCATTATCACAATGTAAAACCAATTGCGGCGATGCCAGAGATTTATGAGCTAAACATTGGCCACGCTATTATTGCCCGCGCAGCCATTGACGGTTTAGATAAAGCGGTTCGTGATATGAAACGCTTAATGCTTGAAGCTCGCGCGTAGAGTTATAATTAACAATATTAAAGACGAGCTTATTTATTAGTGATATCAATGTTGGCATCAACGAGTAAGTTTTCAAGCTCGTCTTGCAGCTCAAATAACTCAGGCTCTATGTTCTCAAGTGCGCACTTATTTTTAAGTGAGGTTTCAATAACCTCAGCCAACGCTTTTAATTTGGGCACACCTGTATAGCAGCATGCGCCATGGAACTTATGAATAACGCTCAATACTTGTTGGCAATCTTCGTTACTTATTGCTTGATTTAGTAAGTTCAGGGTTTCGGGCACGCTTAGCAGTAACATATTAAGCATTTCATTGGCCAGTTCTGCTTTACCGCCTGCACGTTGCAATGCCAGCGTCCAGTCAAGGCGAGTGCTATCAAAAGGAGCAGGGCTATGTTCAAATGTGCTTTTTGACTTATCACGACTCACTGGTAATTGCGGGCTATGATCGCAAATAATCTGGTTTAGCATATCTTCATCGATAGGCTTAGTTAAATAACCTTCAAAACCATCTTTTAATAACTGTTCTTTTTCACTATTAAGTGCATGCGCCGTCACGGCAATAATAGGCGTATCTTCATTCAAAGATGACTCTTTAATGAGTTTACAGGCTGTAATACCATCCATTATAGGCATTTGAATATCCATAAAAATCACACCATATTTATGGCTTTTGCTTAAACTATACGCTTGTGACCCATTATGTGCGGTGTCAATTAATTCAACTTGCTCGTTGAGTAGGGTGTAA
The DNA here is from genome assembly GCF_000497975.1 of Pseudoalteromonas sp. TB41. Lineage (NCBI taxonomy): Bacteria > Pseudomonadati > Pseudomonadota > Gammaproteobacteria > Alteromonadales > Pseudoalteromonadaceae > Pseudoalteromonas > Pseudoalteromonas sp. TB41. The sequence continues at coordinate 55,719 of NZ_AUTH01000088.1, forward strand.
ATTAATTTTAAATTAGCGTCATTATCATCCACCACTAACACTTTTAGTGGCAGCAGGGTTTGTTCATGCTGTTCTATATTATGTGCCGGGTGGTCGAGTCGATAAGGCGCAGCTAATAGCTCACATAGCTTTCGGTGATTAAGAGGTTTACTCAAACAGGCGTCAGCGCCGCTGCCGATGAAGGCTTCGCGCATGTTGTGCGATACGGTATTGAGCATTAAATATAAATAATCGGTTGATTCTCTAACCGCTTTTACATAGCTTTTTAAACGCTGCATATCGTCAACTGATGCCATGTGACCAATAAGACAAATATCAAAATTGATCTCTGAATTTTTTATGCACTCTAAAAATTCGGTTTCGTTATAGCAAGGAGTGACACTGACTTTCCACTCTTGTAATAATGAGGCAACAGCATGATGGGTATGCTTATGCGGCTCTAAATAAAGAACACGTTTACCAATTAATGACTGGGTAGGCAAATCGTTGATAAGTACATGATTTGGTAATCTAAATATGCCATTAAAGGTAAAACAAGTACCGCTACCAGGGGCTGAATTTAAGGTAATACGGCCGCTCATTGCTTCAACGATATGTTTAGTAATAATAAGCCCTAAGCCGGTACCGCCAAATTTGCGGGTAATACTGGAGTCGGCTTGACCAAAGGCGGTGAATAGCGCGTCTTGTTTATCTGCTGGAATACCTACCCCAGTATCTGCGACTGACACTAAGACAGAGGTGCGCTCTTCATCAAGCAAACGATGGCTAATATCAACTTTTATCGCGCCTTTTTCAGTAAATTTAATTGCGTTACTTAACAAGTTAATCAGCACTTGTTTAAACCGTGTGGGGTCGCCGGTTAAGTGGTCGGGCACCTGAGGATTAATATAAATAGAAAGCTCAAGTTGTTTGTCGTGTGCGCTAGGTGCTAGTAATGTCATTACTTCGTTTACGCTATCGCGCAGTTGAAACTGAATAGACTCAAGCTCCATGGCTCCTGCTTCTAACTTGGAGAAATCTAATATGTCACTAATAATAGTCATTAAGCTGTTAGCCGAAAGCTCTATGGTATCAAGGTAATCTTTTTGGTTTTTATTCAGAGGCGTTTTATAAAGCTGACGGGTAAATCCAATAACCCCGTTAAGTGGGGTGCGTAACTCATGACTCATTTTAGCTAAAAAGTCAGATTTAACACGGTTAGCATCCTGTGCTTCTTTTTTAGCCATGGTGAGCTGGATATTTTGTGTTTCGTATTGTTCAAGCGTTTCGCGGTAATCGCTGGTTGCTTGATCAATATTTTTTTGCATTTCATCTTTTTGCATCACCATAGAATGCGAGATGGTATTGAGCCCCTCACGTAATAACTCAAACTCGCCATTCATGGGTTCAGTTAATCCGGTTTGACTTTTACCTTCAATTAATCTGTCGGTAGCAAGTACTAACTTATTAAGTGGGGTCATAAACATCCGACTAAGTCTTAGCGCTAAAATAGCGGCTAATACTAAGGCGAGAATAATAATAATACCGCTGACCAATAATGCTCGTTGTTGGCCAATAACAGCTTTGTCGCGGTTAAGCTGAATCACAACGGTGCCCAACGAGGTTTGGAACTCAGAAGTATTCCAGTCGCTATTGGGGGTTGTATGGTTAATGATAGGGGTGAAAAAGGTTACTAAGTCTTCACTTTGCTGAACATAGGTGGCTTTAAAGCCATTTAATTGCGTTTGCTCAATTAAAGTGTCGAATGAGCGATGATAATTACTGGTTATAATAAGTTGGTTGTTATCATTAAAGATGGCAATCGATTTAATCGAAGGGGAGTGTTTGTTGTGTGTATAGCGAATGATGCGATTAAGCAGTTTTTTATTTTTTTCCAGTAAAGGCTGTTCAAGTGAAATAGCCAGAGGTTCAGCAATCGTTGTGCCTTGTTGATATAAAATTTCATCAAGCTCAATGTAACGATTTATTGTAAAATAACCACCTAGTAATAGCCCGATGATCACTGTGGGGATCAGGGTGAGTGTTAAAACAGAATCGCGCAAGCCTAGTTTGGTCATAATCTGAGCATTATTATCATTTTTTATTGAATGTGAGTATATACATACTCATAGTTATTCTCAAAGTATCTAGCTAGAGACGTGATTCATCAACCACGGCAAGATCATTATAAATTGAACTTATAGAATATGTAGTGATCAGATCAAGACATAATAATCACCTTGGTCACGTAAAATATGAGCGCTACTTTTCTGAAACACTTTAATTCAATTACCGATCCTCGCATTGAACGCTGTAAAAAGCATGAGCTTATCGATATTCTCCTTTTAGCCATTAGTGCAGTAATCTCCGGTGCACAAGGATGGGAGGATATTGAAGACTTTGGGCATCTAAAACTTGATTGGTTAAAAAGATATGGCGCTTTCAACGCGGGTATTCCAAGACACGACACCATAGCCCGTGTCATTTGTCGGTTAAAATCAGATGAAATAGAGCATGCATTTCAATCTTGGATATCTTCACTTATTGAAACCACGGGTGCTGATATTATTGCTATGGATGGAAAAACTGCACGTCGTTCATTTACAACCAAAGATAGAAAAAGTGCTTTACATACCGTCAGTGCATGGAGCTGCCAACACCAGTTAGTTTTAGGGCAAACAGCCGTTGATAGCAAAACAAATGAAATCACAGCCATACCTGAGTTACTCACCATGCTAGATATTGAAAATAGCATCATTACACTTGATGCTATGGGCTGCCAGCAAGAAATAGCGAAACAAATAATTAAACAAAAAGCTGATTATATCCTAGCGCTCAAAGGTAACCATTCAGGTATGCAGAGTGAATTAGAAGCTTGGTGGCACAAGAGTGAGCGCGAAGGATTGACCAATAGCAACTATGATAAACATACCGAAATAAGCTCAGGGCATGGGCGCATTGAAACAAGGGTTTGTCAGCAATTGCTTATTGATAAAAGCTGGTTAGATAAAATCTACCAATGGTCTGGCTTAAAGAGTGTTATTCAAGTAACCGCTGAGGTTCACGATAAATCATCAGGTACAGACACGATAGAAACGCGTTGGTATATTAGTTCGTTAGCGTTAGGTGCGGAGCAAGCACTTAATGCGGTACGAAGCCACTGGCAGGTTGAAAGTATGCATTGGATGTTGGATATGAACTTTAGGGAAGATGAATCAAGAATCCGTAAGAAGCAAGGACCCCTTGTTTTTAACGTAATGAGAAAAATAGCCATGGCGTTATTTAAACAAGATACAACTAAAACAGCCAGTATGGCGAGAAAAAAGAAAATGGCAGGGCTAGACGATGATTATCGCTCAACCCTGTTAGAATCTGGGATTAAAATGCGCTAGCCGTG
>NZ_AUTH01000089.1:0-5006 GCF_000497975.1 Pseudoalteromonas sp. TB41
GTTTGTAACCTAGTGGGCTAAGTAAAAACCGAGCAACAAAGAGTAAATCGCCCCTAGGCAGAACCCTTAGGGCAGCGCCTGTTTGGCATTGATGCTACGTTATCGCCTATTTATGGGGAATAACCACACCACATAGGCTCCGCCTTGCCTAAATACCAAACAAACTGCTGCAAATTCAACCTTGAAAGATCAACAGACCCTAGCTAATTACCAATTAGGTAATAACCTAAAAAGCAGCTGAAGTGTCAGCTGCTTTTTCGTTGTTATTAAGTAAAGCGTGCAGTTTAATTATATTGAAACAGGTTATCCCAGCGTTCATCTAATATGGCTTTTGCGTGCTCTAGATTTATCGCGTTATATAGGGTGTTTGTGCAGGTTACTAAATGCATACGTTCAAGTTTTTCAAGCGCATCACTAATTTCAAAATCTAGCTCGCATTGATACTTAGTTTTAAACCACGTCTCTATTTGCTCATCAAGCGCGTGTGCGCTTAAGCCATTTTTAGATTTTAGTAAAAACGTATACGCAAGCAGGGCTTCTTTAATGTCTTCTTCTTCGGCAGCGTCTATCAGAGTGTGGAATACACCGGCGTTGTTATCTAGGTTTTTAAAGTAGAGATTATCGCTCAACGCTTTCATAAATTTAATTTTGCGGTTTTTAAATTTACTCCACTCTTTAAAAACAAAACTACCAAATACCCCAATACCAATCGCTAACGTAATAAAGTGCTGCTGAGTCATGGTAACGGCTTCATCTCTAAACCCTCCCCAAAATGCAAACAAAGCAAACAATAAAAGTAATGAGGCGCCCAGTTTGGTAACTAACACCACCGCACCGCCAATAAGTGCAGATGAGCCAATAATAATTTTATCAATCGGGCGCATCCGCACTTCGCTATTAGGAAATAGCATTTCTAAGTCAGCTTTTGGCACATTTTGAAATAGTTTTACTATGGTAGAACTTGGCTCAAACCCCATAGGTAGTTTATTTTTTGATTCAAAATAGGCTTTATCTTTAAAGCGAATAAATACCGCTACGCGGTCGTAGTTGGTAAAATGCAGTGGCTTTTTACGTAAGCCCCAAAAGCTGGTTATGGTTTCGGTGAGTTGCGATTCGCCTCTGCGATAAAAGACCACTTCTTCAAAGTCGTCAAACTCTACCTCTAGGCGTACCTTAAAAAGCGATTCTTCGTTGAGTGCATCTTGTAGGTCTTCATTGGTAATCACTTCAAAATTAGCCGCATTTAATACGTTGGCAAAATCTTTAGCAAAATCGCGTTGGCACTGGGCTTTTTGCTCCTTCGAGACAGGAGCTAACGAGCGAGTGTCGCTATTAGGATCAAACGGTGCGTAATTGTTTTTTAGTGACTCAAGGATTGAGTGGTAATTATAATGAATCAGGCTGGCGAGCACGTCGCAAAACTGTTTGAAAGAGGTTTGTTGTGCACTATCGGCAAGCTCTTGGCTGCACATGCCTATGATATCTTGCTTTCTAAAAGGAATAAAACGCGCAGTTTGCATAATTAATAATTGTCAGAAAAGTATAATGGCATTGAGCAATAATAAAGTACTCTGGGAAGTATTACTATTTTGCCAATGTTAAATCTATAAATAATAAGGCGTTATATTTTCAGGTTAGATTAACCTAACTGTGCGATGATGCCAGTACCCGCTAAAAATATTAATCTCAGTAGTTAAAAGGATGTTTAATGGCTATACAAAAAAAGCTCAAGCAAAAAACACGTCAGTTTATTGAGTCTAAAAATATGCTCAGCGGTATTACGTTTGCCTCATTTTTAGAATCCACCATAGTGCCCATTCCACTTGAAGCAGTACTGGTGCCATTAATGCAGGCAAGGCGTGAAAAACTGTGGCAAATTGCCCTTATGGCCACAATCGGCTGTGTTATTGGGGCGTTGTTTGGTTATGCGTTGGGTTATTATTTATTTGATGTAGTGGGCGATTGGATCATTAATACCTTTTCTAGTCCTGAACAGTTTGAAAACGTTAAGCAAAAAATGCAGGCACAAGGTTTTTGGTTTGTATTAAGCTTAGGTATTGTGCCTATTCCGTTTCAAATTGCGATGTTGGCCGCTGGTGCAACTAAGTATTCGCTGGCACTGTTTTTAGTGGCATCTGCGATTGCGCGCTCTATACGCTATTTTGGATTAGCGTTAGTGGTATATTATGCAGGCAATCAAGCTGAGCGACTTATCAGTAAACATAAAACTAAAACCATGATTGGGTTAACTATTTTAGTTGCTATTGGCTGGGTTGTTAGCACACTAATATAAATCAATCCGTTTTATAATTTGTGGTATAGTTTTTAATAGTAATTATAAAAATAATGTAAATATCGCCTATGATGAACCCGGAAAAAGTGAGTCTAAAGTTAAGCCATTTTGTTAAAATTACCAGATTAAATAAGCTGTTAATTTTGATGACGCTGGCGTTTATTATCGCTTTCTCAATTTTTTCGTTGATGTACTTTCCCCGATTAGACATAACCCAAAACCTCTATGGCTTTACCACTGACTTTATTAATTTAGTGGTGATTTTTGCTATTTTTTTTGTAGTGCAATGTTCACGGTTAGCTAAAAAAGCCTATTTATACGTCAGTATCGGTTTAATGCTATGGATTGTAGGCTCTACTGCCGATGTGCTCGATGAAGTGATACGTCAGCCTTTTTGGATAAGCAATTACGTAGAAGACTTATGTCGCACATTAGGTATGCTAATTACCGCTTATGGTTTATTTAAAACCATGCACTTTATGCAGCGAATGCACAACCGGTTAGCGCAAGAGTTTATTATGGATGATTTAACCAAAGTGTATAACCGTCGCTGCTTTTATCAGCATGTGAAGGGGGTTGTTAATAATCCTTACACTGTTTTAATTATAGATCTCGACCACTTTAAACGTATTAATGACGATTATGGCCACGATGTGGGCGATAAGGTGCTTAAACAGTTTGCTGATAAAGTGAACCGTCTTTTTAAAGATGAAAATATTTTTGCTCGTATAGGTGGTGAGGAGTTTGCCGCTTACCTGCCTAGTTATGAGCTTGATGAAGTACTTAACTTTTCGCAGACTATTCTAGAGACGGCTCGTACTATTACAGTACAAAATCAGCGTTCTTTAACGGTCAGTATCGGTATTGCACATCGTACAAGCGACCAGACCTTTGATAATGTAATGAAACGTGCTGATCAAGCATTATACCGCGCTAAAAAAGCAGGCCGTGATCGCCTTGAGGTTGCTTAACCATCGTAATTTTATGGTATAAGCTTTGTTTGTAATTTTTTTGGGTACTTGTTTTGTAAAATAAAAAAGGGACTGTATGGATGAGTTAATCGGATTAGCAATCATTATATCTATTGCGATTGTTGCAGGAGGCGTATGTGGTTTAGTTGCCTTAGTGCAATTAAACGGCTTAAAACAAGAGATTGCAGTATTAAAATTCAAGCTATCACAGTATGAGTTAAACCCAAATACAGTCCCTAGCAAATCCCCTGTAAACACACAACCAGATAACGCAAAACCTTTAAACCGCGCAGACATTCCTGCCTCTGATTATAAACCTGCGAGCATTAAACATACGCCACTACCTAAAGTAGCAATTAAAAAGCCATCGAGTATTGAACTGCTTTTTAAACAATTACGTGCAGGCTTTGAACAAAACTGGATGACTTGGATTGGTGCTATTGCTTTGGCTTTAGGTGGCGTGTTTTTAGCCAAATACAGTTTAGAGGCGGGGTTACTTTCACCTGCAATGAGGCTCAGTGCCGGTGGATTATTTGGCATTGGCTTAATCGCAGCAGCGTATTATTTACATTATAAACGTATCGTTTTTGAAGGCTTTAATAATTACATTCCTGCAGCCCTTGCCAGTGGCGGCTTTATGACTTGCTTTGCCTTAATGTTTTTGGCCTATAACAGCTTTACCATGCTAAGTGCTGAGTGGGCATTTATTGGCTTAGCAGTGATTGCTCTTTGCGCCAGTGCAATGGCGATTAAGTTAGGTCCTTTACTTGCTGTAATTGGCATTATAGGCGCATACAGTGTTCCTATTTGGGTAAATACGGGCAGTGGTCAGTTATTTTCTTTACTTATTTATGTTGCCCTTGTGAGTGTTGCCGCAGCGGTTGTGGCACATAAAGTACAGCGAGTGTGGTTGTGGTATTTACTATGGGTAGGGCATATAGGCTGGTACTTGGTTGGACTCACTCTATTTAACTACGACACAGTGTGGTTAATAGGCGCTTATGCGTTACTAAGTATTTTAGGCTTAATAGCTATTGCACGTTTAGGTTTGGGCTTTAATACCCTTGAAGTGCGCCCGCACAGCTTCAAACGATTAGTTAACTTATTTCCAGATCACGGATTATTACTGGCCTTTATGGCGCCTTTAATGATTGCCATGCTATTGAGTTTGTTTAATTTACAATGGCAAATCGTGGCGTTGTTAAGCATCGCTTTGTTACTATTTTTAGTGTTAAAAAATAGCCGTTGGGATGCATGGCAAGGGGTTTCTTTAGTGATTGCGCTGTTACTAGTGATCAGTGCTAAACAAACTTATGCCTTTGATGATGCGTTATTTATTTTTAAAAACGAATATGGGCTAGGCTTATTACTTGCTCTGGGGTTAAGTGGCTATGGACTCTATTTTGGTAATAAATACCCAAAACGATTAGCTTTTCATTTGCTTGCTTCATTAAGTGTGTTTGCATTAGTTGGCACTTTGTATGCGATGATCCCAAATACGGCTTTAGCAACCGCTTATCCACTTTGGGCGGTATTGTTATGTTTAATGAGTGCGGTGTTAATTAAATTTACGCAAAATAATACAACCTTATGGCAGCGTTTTAGTTATTGGGTGGGAGCAAACGCCAATATCACTTTAGCAATTACTATGCTACTGAGCGATAGCGGCCTTACCATTGCACTGGCTGTTCAAGTATTACTGCTGAGCTTATTAATAAAAAAATACAGTGTGGCTATGCCAC
>NZ_AUTH01000090.1:0-58386 GCF_000497975.1 Pseudoalteromonas sp. TB41
CCCTTGTGGCGGCATTACTTTTACGCCTTACCTTATCGCCGTGGACGCCTAGTTATGATTCTCTAACTATCTTTGGTTTGCATTGGAGCTTAGTTGTTTACCCGCTGTGTATTGGGTTATTTTTTGCAGCGGCTAAATGTTTTAATACTTCAAAACTAAAAATATGGTTAGAGGGGGCAGCACTGCATTGTTTAGCGTTATTTGTGACAACCGAAACCAGTTATCAACTGGTAGGGCACTACCCTCAGTTGTTTTCTTTAAGTTTTTATGAGCAAGTTTTGCTCAGCTGTAACTTGCTTGCTTTAGGCTGCGTTTATTTATATCGCGCGCAAAGTGCAGGGCAGCTGGGTAAGTTATACCGCACTGCAGGTTTGATTTTATCAGCGTTAGCTGGCTTATTATTAATCAATACAACGTTGGATGATAATCCGTTATTAATGCGTCTTTATGTTGGTGAAACGCCAATATTTAACTGGGTGCTTTTAATCTGGTTCGTCCCGAGCCTGCTGGCGTTATGGTTAGCGAGTTTAGTTAAATCGTTAAATGCTAAATTGAGTCAAATTACACTCGGTGTGTCTGGTTTATTAGCGGTATTAGCTATCAACACCTTGATCCGCCAATATTGGCAAGGCGGCTTTATTTACCTTGATAAGGCAACCAGTGACGCCGAGCTATATAGCTATTCGGTTATTTGGTTATTACTTGGCGCATTGGTGGTGATCGCCGGACATTTAAAACAGCTGCGGTTATTACAAAATGTCGGTTTGGGGATTCTTGGTGCGGTAATCGTTAAAGTATTTTTAATTGATATGGCTAATTTAACTGGGCTTTTAAAGGCATTATCGTTTATTGGCTTAGGGCTTTCGTTAGTCGGGCTTAGTTGGTTGTTCCAAAAACTAAGAAAGCGTAATTATAGCAATTAAGCATAGCTTTAAGCCCAGTATTTTACTGGGCTTAAGCGTTTATTGGGGGTTAAGTACTATGATTAAGCAGGGCCTTAAGTTTACCTGGTTTTACTGGTTTACTTAGGTAATGAATATTTTCAGCTTTGGTTGTTTGTTTTAGCTCGGTGTCACGCACCGCGGTAATTAAAATTGCCGGAATGTCGCTTTGCCAAGTCTCTCGCAGTGTTTTAATTAAAGTAATGCCATCCCAATCATTACCTAATTGATAATCCATTAAAATAACATCGGGCGCTGCATGCGCTTTAGCATACGCTAACACAGCATCAACTTTGTCGAATAAGGTGTAATTTGCCCGCCATTTTTTCAATAAGCTGGCCATCGCGGCTAAGTTTTCAGGATCGTCGTCAACGGCAATAATATTAATCGCAGCGCGGTTGTCTACGATATTTTGATTTGTTTGTTTTTGTTGCACTAATTGCGCATCACCATAAGGCACTTCTATACTAAATCGACTGCCTTTATTAGGTAAAGAAACCACATCAATCGGCAGGCTCAGTAAATCAGCCATACGTTTAACTACCCCTAGACCAAGGCCTACGCCTTTATTGTCGCCCGCTTCAATTCGGTAAAAGTCGTTAAATATTTTTGCCTGTTCAATATCGCTAATGCCCGGGCCTGTATCCCATACTTCTATTCGTAAACTGTGTTTACGATTTCTGCAGGCAATTAGCACTCGGCCATTTTCGGTGTATTTAATCGCATTAGACAGCAAGTTTTGTAGTATTCGGCGCAAGTAGGTAATGTCACTATGCACTATTTGCTTATTTGAGCGCACTGTAAATGACAGTCCTTTATCGCTTGATAAAATGGCATATTCACTTTTGAGAGGGTCTAAAATATCGTCAATACAAAAGTGACGTGGGCTTGGGGTCATTGCGCCTTGTTCTAATTTTGCAATTTCGAGTAAGGCCGACATTAAATGCACAGTTGAATCTAAACTGTCGCCAAGCTTATTAAAATTATTTTTATTCGTGGTGTCTAGTTGTGTTTCGTCAATCGCGGCAAGGTATAAACGTGCAGCATTTAATGGCTGTAAAATATCGTGACTGGCCAATGCTAAAAAGCGAGTTTTACTATCATTGGCTTGTTCTGCCTCGCGCTTGGCCAAAGTAAGTGCTTGCTCTGTTTGTACGCGGCTATCTATTTGTGCTTGTAGATTACTATTAATCGTTTGTACTTCTTGGGTGCGCGCTTCAATACGGTTTTCTAAGTCCATATTAATTTCTTCTAGCGCATTTTGCGTACTAATGTGATTAGTAATATCAGAAAAACTAGTCACAAATCCGCCATCAGGAAGTGGGTTACCGATCATTTCATACACTTGGCCGTTTCGACGATGGCGAATAAAGTGATGTGAACTACCATTTTTTAAATGCTGAACTCGCTTATCAACATGACGGTCAATTTCACCTGGGCCACATTCACCGCGCTCTGCGTTATACCGGATTATTTCCTCAATAGGTTGGCCAACTTGCAAAAAGCCCTCGGGGTAATTAAACATTTCACTGTAGCGCTTATTCCAAGCCACGAGGTTTAGGTCTTTATCAACAACGGATAGGCCATGGCTTAAGTTCTCTAACGAGGTAAACAATAAGTTTTGATTAAACTGCAGTGCTTGTGTGGTTTCATCAAAAAAGTTTACCACCTCTTCAAACGCCATGCGTTTGCCCGATGATACGGTATGAATAAGTGCTTGCGCTGATGAGGCACCTAATACCCCAGTAAGCGCACGTTCGCAGTAAGCAATAAAGTCAGCGCGAGGGTGAGCATTGTTGTCGTTTAAGTCGTGATGAAGCGCATAGTGTGATAATACTTGCTGGCTACGTTGAATGCCTAAAAAGGTCTGTAGCAGTATTTTGAAGTCGTATACCGTGGCTTTTACATTTTTATTTAAGCGACGCGATAAAATAGCCTGATCTTTAGGATTAACAAAAGCAGCCGCTTGAATTTTGTCGATTAAGCGCTCTTCAGCCCCTAGCGAAAAACTAATGTAACAGCCAATATTAGCAAACAAAGCGATAAGTGTACCGCGCGTTATTAGGGTTTGTTGTAACTCACTGTCTAGTGGGTTGGGGGCATCTAAAATAGGCAACATTAAAAACAGCACCCAACATATCACGCCGGCGAGTAGTCCAGCATAAACCCCATAGGCATGGCCTTTTCGCCAATATAAACCACCCACAATGGCAGGCAATAGTTGCGATACCAATGAAAAAGCAACCAATCCCATACTAGCCAGTGCACTGCCATTTCCAAACCATTGCTGATAGAAGTAAGCTAAAATAAGTACTCCGGCAATGGTAAATCGACGCACTAGTAAAATACGTGATTTATAGCTGCTGGTAATTAAGTTACGTTTAAATTTACGACGTAACATTAACGGCAGTACCACATCATTTGAGATCATGGTACTTAACGTTAATGTGGCTACAACAATCATGGCTGTAGCTGCTGAAAGCCCCCCAATAAACACAAACGTAGTCAAAAAAGCATTATTGTGCAGCATAGGTAAGGCAAGTACAAAGCTGTCTGGTGATAAGCTGCGGCCTATTTCTGGGTGAATCGCAGCGGTGGCAATAGGTAAAATCATTGCTGCTGTTAGTAATAAATACAGTGGGAAGGCCCAACGCGCAGTGAATAAATGGCGCTTATCTTGGTTATCGACCACGGTTACATGAAATTGGCGTGGCAAACAAATAATAGCCGCTGCTGCCATAAGTGACTGGCCGATAAAATTAAAACTAAAAAAGTCAAAGTGTGTCCAGTGCATCCAAATAGACTCGGCAACTTGACTGCTACTTTGGGTAGGTAAATTAAATAAGCTGTATATCGCAAGCCCTGCAACGGCGGCTAAGGCAAACAGTTTAACTAGAGATTCAAACGCCACAGCGAGCATTAAACCTGAACGGTATTCGGTTACATCAACTTTGCGCGTGCCAAAAAATATAGCAAATAGCGCCATCATTAACGTGGCCGATAGCGCTAAAATATCCCCTGATATCTGATTGCTGTTTTGTAGGAGTAAAAAGCTAGAGCTGAGTGCTTTTAATTGCAATGCAATGTACGGAATGGTGGCCAATAAGGCGATTATTGTCACCATAATGGCGGTGGTTTGACGCTTACCATAGCGGGCTGAAATAAAGTCGGCAATAGTGGTGATATTTTGTTTTTTACTCACCAGTACCAGTTTACGTAAAAAGCCTTGACCGAAAAAAAACAATAAAGCGGGGCCTAACAATATAGGTAAAAAACTCCAGCTGCTGGTCGCTGCTGTGCCTACTGAGCCGTAGTAAGTCCATGAAGTGCAATAAATACCTAGTGCAAATGAATACACAAACGGGTGATGACTAATACGCTTGGCAAGTGGCGTGGTTTTATCCCCCCAATTAGCCAGCCAAAACAGCACGCCTATGTAGCCAAAGGCAACAATGAGTAGTACAGCCGTCATGTTTATTTAACCTTGTAGAATATTTTTATAATTTGCCATAACTATACCCAAACTATTTCAAGATGCGAGCGTCAGTTGGCGTTTGAGGTAGTTTGGGTTTTTACAATACTTGGTTGCGGGTTAAATAGGGGGGTATACATTTTATTTATATTATCTATAAATAAAGTAAAGTATTGATTTTTAATGTTTTATTTTAAATTGGTTATTTAGTTAGACTAATGTCTTATTCCCACGCTTTACTCAAAAATTGGCGTAAACACCTCGCAAATAAATTAATTAACTTACTGAAATTAAAGTAGTTCACTTGTTGTTTACTAATTAAGCGCCTACAGTTTACGAAAACGTTAACATGTTGTTACGACTATTGTCGCAATTCAATATTTGAGTAGCGTTGCTAAATTGATTAACGAATATAAAAAACCACCCATCGTAATCTTGCGATGTTTAAAGGGGAAAATAAAAATGGCTTTTAAAAATGAAGAACAAGCAAAAGCTTATTGGGCAGAAAACATTTCATTACTGTTTAAGTTATTAGCGGTATGGTTTGTGGTCTCTTTTGGCTTTGGCATATTACTTGTAGATGTACTAAATGAAGTACGTTTTTTTGGGTTTAAACTTGGCTTCTGGTTCGCCCAGCAAGGCGCGATTTATACCTTTGTAGCTTTGATTTTTGTGTACGTTTTCAAAATGAATACGTTAGATAAAAAATATGGCGTAGACGAATAGGAGCTAAGCAATGGATGTTCAAATACTCACTTTTATAATCGTCGGTTTAAGCTTTGCGCTTTATATCGGCATTGCAATCTGGGCTCGTGCAGGGTCAACAAATGAATTCTATGTTGCCGGTGGTGGTGTACCTCCACTAGCCAATGGTATGGCAACTGCTGCGGATTGGATGAGTGCTGCGTCATTTATTTCAATGGCAGGTATTATTTCGTTTGCTGGCTATGACGGTAGTGTTTACTTAATGGGGTGGACGGGTGGTTATGTACTACTGGCCATGTGTTTAGCGCCTTACTTACGTAAATTCGGCAAGTTTACTGTGCCAGACTTTATCGGGGATCGTTACTACTCACGTACTGCGCGTTTAGTGGCTATTTTATGTGCCATCTTTATTTGTTTTACTTACATTGCGGGTCAAATGCGTGGTGTGGGTGTGGTGTTCTCTCGTTTCTTAGAAGTTGAAATTGAAACCGGCGTTTACATCGGCATGATCATTGTTTTCTTTTATGCTGTACTTGGTGGCATGAAAGGCATTACTTACACGCAAGTTGCGCAGTACTGTGTACTGGTATTTGCTTATTTAGTACCGGCTATTTTCATCTCGATGATGGCAACCGGTCACTTTTTCCCACAAACAGGGTTTGGTGCCACGCTAAGTGATGGTTCAGGCATGTATGTATTGGATAAATTAGATGGTTTAAGTACTGAGTTGGGCTTTGGCCAATACACTGAAGGCTCGAAGAGCATGATTGATGTATTTGCAATCACAGGTGCTCTTATGGTGGGTACTGCTGGTTTACCACATGTAATTGTTCGCTTTTTCACTGTACCTCGCGTAAAGGACACACGTATTTCAGCGGCGTGGACACTGGTGTTCATTGCTATTGTTTACACAACAGCACCTGCAGTAGCTTCGTTTGCCCGTGTAAACATGATTGACACCATTAATGGTAAAGACGGTAGCGGCACAGCGTATGCAGATGCGCCTGCATGGATCAAAAACTGGGAACGTACGGGCCTAATTACCTTTAATGATAAAAATGGTGACGGCAAAATGTTTTACACATCAGGTAAAATCACTGACCCTAATAGCGCGAACGAAGTAAACGTTGACCGCGATATTATGGTACTAGCGAACCCTGAAATTGCCGACTTACCAGCATGGGTTATTGCACTCGTTGCTGCTGGTGGTATTGCCGCGGCACTATCGACTACAGCGGGCTTACTATTGGTTATTTCAACCTCAGTATCGCACGATTTGCTAAAACGGACACTCAAACCGGATATAACCGACAAGCAAGAATTACTTGCAGCGAGGTTAGCAGCGATGATTGCTATTGTAATATCCGCCTACTTTGGGATTAACCCGCCAGGATTTGTGGCCTCGGTTGTTGCCTTTGCCTTCGGCTTAGCAGCAGCGAGCTTCTTCCCTGCAATTATTATGGGTATTTTCTCTAAATCAATGAATAAACATGGTGCAATTGCAGGCATGGTAACGGGTATCACCTTTACTGCTGCATACATCATCTACTTTAAGTTTGTGAGCCCAGAGCTTAATAGCCCAGAAAATTGGTTCTTAGGTATTTCACCTGAAGGGATTGGTTTAGTAGGTATGATCATTAACTTTGCAGTAGCTGCAGGTGTTATGAAAATGACTCAACCGACACCAGTTGAAATTCAAGAAATGGTTGAAGGTATTCGTAATCCTAAAGGGTCTAGTGAAGCGCATGCTCACTAATCCATATAGCTAATGATATAACGCATCAAAGCCCGACTTAAGTCGGGCTTTTTATTTGTTTAAAAAATGACTACATTTCAGGTTAAGTCGCTTTTTTATTGAGGATGATTTATGAGTAGTGAGCAACAGGAAGTCGCGCAGTTTATTAACAAGCAAGCACCATTTTCAATGTTACAGGACAGCGCCTGCAGTTATTTTGTTAACCATCTCGATAGTATTTATTTGACCCGAGAAAACCAAACGCAATGGCTTAACAGTGAACAGCCTAAGTTATTTTTAATCCGCTCCGGGTTATACGATTTAGTCGATGCCAAAGGCGATACGGTAACGCGTTTAACCCAAGGTGATTACTTTGGTTACCCCTCTTTACTAACGGGAGATGCAATTCAAAACAGTTTAGAAGTACAAAAAGAGGGCATAGTGTATATGCTCGACCAAACGCATTTTGATTATTTACGCCGAGAATATAAAGCCTTTGAGCAATACTTTGTCCGTGCACATGCAAATCGATTACTTTCATCGCATTATAAGAGCAACAACGACAGCTGGTCTGAGCGTAAAATATCAGAGATCATGACTCGCAAAGCGATAACGCTGCCCCCCGATGCCAGCATCCGTCATAGTGCTAAAAAAATGCAAGAGCATGGGGTTTCTTCAATAATGATCACCGAAAACTCGCACCTTGTTGGGGTGGTTACTGACCGTGATTTACGTAATCGAGTGCTTGCTGATGAGGTGGACCCCGCGCAAGCTATCAATAGTATTATGACCAATAAGCCTAAGTTTATATTTGAAAATAATCGTGTGTTTTCAGCGCTACACTTAATGCTTAAGCATAATATTCATCATTTACCTGTGCTTGATGAAAATCATAAACCGCTAGGTATGATCACTAGTACAGACTTACTACGTCAACAAAAAAGCGACCCTGTCCAGCTCATTGGTCGTATTTATAAAGCGCATAATGTCGCTGATTTAAAGCGTTACGCTAAAGAAATTCCTGAGTTATTAAAGGGGTTTTCTAATAATATTGATGATATTTCACTGATTGGAAAACTACTCAGCGGTTTAACCGATGCGCTAACCTCGCGGCTAATATTTTTATTTCAACAACAACATGGTGTTGCACCTACGAGCTTTAGCTTTATTTGTTTTGGCTCTCAAGCGCGCGAAGAGCAAACACTGCATTCTGATCAAGATAACGGCTTGTTATTACCCGATGGTCTAAACGATGAGCAGCACGCGTACTTTAAACAAATGGGTGAATTTGTTTGTGAAAACTTAGTTGAATGCGGTATTCGTCGTTGCCCTGGTAACATTATGGCCAGCAGTGATGCGTGTCGAATGAGTGTTAGTGATTGGCGGGCGAAGTTTTTAAAGTGGATCACCAGCCCCACACCCCAGGCAATGCTCAACTGTAAAATATTTTTTGATCTGCGTTTTATTGAAGGATCAACCACGCTTTATAGCCAGTTTTGTGAAGAGTTAACCCATATTTCTCGCAACGATCTTTTTTATGCGGCAATGGCCAGCGATGTGAATACCAACAGCGCGCCGATTGGTTTATTCAATAACTTTAAAACTGAAAAAACCGAGCAGCATCACAAATACATCGATCTTAAAAAGCGCGGGGTAGTGATCATTAACGATCTGGCAAGGCTGTATGCATTAAAAGTAGGCATCCGCCGTGCTAACACCCAAGAGCGATTAGACGCCTTATTAAAGTATTCATTGTTAAGCAAAGAAGATATTTATAATTTAAAAGATTGTTGGCGATTTTTAACTCAACTTAGGTTGCGCACACAAATAAACGAAGAGGGGTTGCCCAGCAATTGTATAAACCCAGATAAGCTCAATTCGTTAGAGCGTCATCAGCTTAAAGAAGCATTTTACCTAGTAAAACAAGCGCAGCAAGGCGCGGCGTTTAAATTTGCGCGTGGGAGTTTGTAACAACAATGGTTAAGCAGCTTATTACTCGTTATTTAAAGCGCCGCCACTTGCTCATGCAAAGTGCTTTAAAGCAACGTTACTTAGTGATTGATTTGGAATTAACAGGGCTTGATCCTAAACAACATGAAATTGTCTCGGTTGCTTGGGTACTGATTGATAACGAATGTATCAAAAACAGTCAGTCGCAGCATTTGGTTAATAAAGAGGTGAAAAGTCTAGAGCAGAGCCCCGTTTTTCATGGCATTAGTACTGACTCTGTGGCACAAGGGCAAAGTCTACAAAGCATTATAACGTCTTTAAGCGCTCACTTTAGTGACTGTATTTTAGTATTTCATAATGCCATGCTCGATTGGGGTTTTTTAAAGTTAGCACTAAAAAATGCAGGGATCACCCAGCGCCCCAAGTTGATTATCGATACCTTACAAATAGAAAAAAAGCGTCTGCTAAAGCATAGCTCAGATATAAAATTAGACGATTTAACTCTTAATGAATGTCGTAAACGCTACGACTTACCAAGCTATCATTGTCATCACGCCCTTACCGATGCACAAGCTACTGCTGAGTTGTTATTAGCCCAATGCCATCAAATAAGCGCCGGTAAGGAGCTCAAAGTAGGCGAGTTGACGTAGGTTGGGCAGAGCGAAGCGAAACCCAACCTATAAAGAATGCATAAATACTTGGTTAATGAGGCAGTTTACTTTTGTTTTTATTTGTATAATTATGGGAACGTGTGATTTATTATGAATTCAAGGAACGAATATGAAACTTATCATCGCTATTTTTATTACCTTATTCCCTCTTATTACTTTTGCTAATTCAAGCGTGCCAGCTAATCGTCATATTTCAGTGCAGGGGTCAGCTGAGGTATTTGTTGAGCCTGATATGGCTCAAATTATATTTGAAGTAAAAAGCACTGAAGATACATTACTTGAGGCTAAACGTGAGCTTGATGGCCGGATTAGCTTGCTACTTGAACAATCAGACAAATACGGTTTTGGCCAAGACGATGTTTATATATCTGGTTTAAAAAGCAAGTTATACACTATGATTGGTACAGAATCTGGGACTGTTTCAGGCGATAAGTATTTAGCCCTGAAAACAGTTAAAGTCACATTAAAAGATATTAAAAAAGTCGATGAATTTATTAATTTTGCTCAACGCTTACAAATAGACAATATCGAAAAAATTAATGGTTTATCCTCTAAAGTTAATCAGTTAGAGGCAGAGGCAACACAATTAGCAATCGATAACGCAAAAGCGAAGGGAAATAAGCTCGCTCAAGCTTTTGGCGCTGAACTTGGCAACGTTTACAGTATCAGTGCAAATTCCGGCAGCTCAGATTACGATTATGACGCGGGCGGTGTTAAGCACATTATTTTATCTAGCCACAGAAATAGTATGGTTGCTAGTAATAACGAGAATCCATTTATGCAGCAGCAATATTTAGGCGCAACAATAAGCGTTAAAGCATCAATAAAGGTGGTGTTTGATTTAAAACTAAAATAGCAAACAGTGCAAATACCCACTAGCAGGGCTAAAAGTAAAAGTGCAGTGTGTGTTGATTATGACGTTAATTTAAAGTTTCTAATGCTTGGCTCTTATAATCACAGGCAAGGTCGATTACAATACCGCCATCTAAAAGGCGACGCTGCCTTTCTCTGTACGTAACTAGAGTGGATTTTATATTTCATGGCAATCAAACTTGCAATTAATGGTTTTGGTCGTATTGGTCGAAATATTGTCCGTGCACTATACGAATCAGGCTTAAGCGACGAGATCAAAATTGTTGCAATTAACGAACTAGCCGACCCTGAAGCTATTGCCCATTTATTAAAATACGACACCTCTCATGGTCGTTTTGCTTTTCCAGTTAAACTAGGTGAAGACACTATCAGCGTTGCTGATGACACCATTGCGTTATTTTGTGAACAAAATCCAGTTGAATTACCGTGGCAAACGTTAGATGTTGATGTGGTGCTTGAGTGTACGGGGGTTTACCACTCACGTGAGCACGCACAGTTACATTTGACTGCGGGCGCAAAAAAGGTGCTGTTTTCACATCCTGCGGATAATGATGTTGATGCCACTATTGTTTACGGTATTAATGACGATGAGCTGAAAAACGAGCATACTATTGTCTCTAATGGCTCGTGTACCACCAACTGCGTTGTTCCTGTTATTAAAGTACTCGATGATGCTTTTGGCATTGAATCAGGTGCTATTACAACCATTCATGCGTCAATGAACGATCAGCAAGTGATTGATGCGTATCATCATGATTTACGCCGTACGCGTGCCGCCAGTCAGTCTATTATTCCTGTAGATACAAAATTAGCCCGTGGTATAGACCGTATTTTACCTAAATTTAAAGGTCGCTTTGAGGCCATTGCGGTCCGTGTACCGACCATTAATGTGACGGCGATGGATTTAAGTGTCACGGTTAATGCCGATGTAGATTTAAGTGCGGTTAATAATGCCCTTAAAGCACAAGCTAAAGACCGCCTTGAAGGTATTTTAAGTTACACCGAAGAACCATTGGTATCGGTTGATTTTAACCATGACCCACATTCTTGTATCATAGATGGCACACAGACACGTGTTAGTCATAAACGACTGATAAAGTTATTAGTTTGGTGTGATAACGAGTGGGGATTTGCGAATCGCATGCTCGATACCGCGCGTGCTATGATGGCATTTAAGTAATATTTTAAACGTATTTTTCAGGTTCAGTATCGTTAAC
The DNA here is from genome assembly GCF_000497975.1 of Pseudoalteromonas sp. TB41. Taxonomy (NCBI): domain Bacteria; kingdom Pseudomonadati; phylum Pseudomonadota; class Gammaproteobacteria; order Alteromonadales; family Pseudoalteromonadaceae; genus Pseudoalteromonas; species Pseudoalteromonas sp. TB41. Next base: position 11,565 of record NZ_AUTH01000090.1, read on the forward strand.
TAAGGAGATGTTCATGTCGGTCATTAAAATGGCAGATTTAGATTTAAACGGCAAACGCGTATTAATTCGTGAAGATTTAAATGTACCCGTTAAAGCAGGAAAAGTGACGTCAGATGCACGTATTCGTGCTGCGTTACCTACTATCAAACTAGCGTTAGAGAAAGGCGCGAAAGTGATGGTTATGTCACACCTTGGCCGTCCTACGGAAGGGCAATACGAAGAAGAGTTTTCATTGGCTCCGGTTGTCGATTACTTAAATGATGCACTTGAGCAACCTGTTCGCCTAGAAAAAGATTACTTAAACGGCGTTGATGTTGCAGATAATGAAGTGGTTGTTTTTGAAAACGTACGTTTTAACAAAGGCGAGAAAAAAGACGACGAAGCCCTATCAAAGCAACTAGCTGCATTATGTGATGTTTACGTAATGGATGCCTTTGGTACTGCGCATCGCGCACAAGCGTCAACCCATGGTGTGGGTCTGTTTGCTGATGTAGCGTGTGCCGGTCCATTATTATCGGCTGAACTAGACGCCTTAGGCAAAGCACTTGATAACCCAGCCCGTCCGTTAGTGGCGATTGTGGGTGGTTCTAAAGTATCAACTAAATTAACCGTACTTGATTCGTTATCTAAAATTGTTGATCAGCTTGTTACCGGCGGTGGTATTGCCAATACCTTTATTGCAGCTGCTGGTCATCCTGTAGGTAAGTCACTTTATGAGGCTGATTTAATGGATGAAGCAAATCGTTTATGCGCTGCAGCGAAAGCCAACGATGGCGAAATACCGGTACCGACAGATGTTGTTGTGGGTAATGAGTTTTCAGAGTCAGCTGTAGCAACACTTAAAGATGTAAGTGAAGTCACCAGCGACGATATGATTTTTGATATTGGCCCTGATACCGCAAATCAACTTGCAAAAATTATTGCTAATGCGGGCACTGTTGTATGGAATGGCCCAGTGGGTGTGTTTGAGTTTGATCAATTCGGTAATGGCACTCGCGCTATTGCAAAAGCGATTGCTGATTCAAACGCATTTTCTATTGCTGGTGGTGGTGACACCCTAGCGGCAATTGATAAGTATGGCATTAGTGATAAAGTATCGTATATTTCTACTGGTGGTGGTGCGTTCTTAGAGTTTTTAGAAGGCAAAAAACTACCTGCAGTTGCAATGCTAGAATCACGCGCTAAATAATACCTTAGGGTATTAGCTAGCCGTAAAGCAGATGTGCTAACCCCACATCTGCTACAATTAACGAGTAAATACCTCTCACTTTTATTTAGTCGTTAATAATATGAATTTTAGGTCATATACCTTTTAATTCATGGCGCAGTGATTGCGCCAAACTAACAAATCCGTTCAAACTAGGTAGTAAAATAACTACCGATAAATTGGAGAATACCCAATGGCTTTAATCAGTATGCGACAACTTCTGGATCATGCCGCTGAGCATGGTTACGGTGTACCCGCGTTTAATGTAAATAACCAAGAGCAAATGCGCGCAATTATGGAAGCGGCTGATAAAACAAACAGCCCTGTTATTGTGCAAGGTTCTGCGGGCGCACGTGCGTATGCCGGTGCACCTTTTATTCGTCATATGATTTTAGCGGCAGTTGAAGAATGGCCACATATCCCCGTGGTTATGCATCAGGATCACGGTACATCACCGGGTGTATGTCAGCGTTCAATTCAGTTAGGTTTTTCATCAGTAATGATGGATGGCTCGTTAATGAGCGATGGTAAAACTCCGTCAAGCTACGATTACAACGTTGATGTAACACGTAAAACAGTTGAAATGGCACACGCATGTGGTGTTTCAGTTGAGGGTGAGCTAGGTGTATTAGGTTCACTTGAAACCGGTGAAGCGGGTGAAGAAGACGGCGTTGGCGCTGAGGGTAAACTTACCACAGAGCAAATGCTAACGAATCCAGAAGAAGCAGCTGATTTTGTAAATAAAACTCATGTTGATGCGCTGGCTATTGCCTGTGGTACATCACACGGTGCCTACAAATTTACTCGTCCACCAACCGACGACATTTTAGCGATTGATCGTATTAAAGAAATTCATGCGCGTATTCCAAACACGCACTTAGTAATGCATGGCTCGTCTTCTGTACCACAAGAGTGGTTAGAAGTGATTAACCAATACGGTGGCGAAATTCCTGAAACATACGGTGTGCCAGTTGAGCAAATTGTTGAAGGTATTAAATACGGTGTGCGTAAGGTAAACATTGATACTGACTTACGTTTAGCGTCTACCGGTGCAATCCGTCGTCATTTAGCAATGAACCCGTCTAACTTCGACCCACGTAAGTTTTTAGCCGCTGCAACACAAGCGATGACTGATATTTGTATCGCCCGTTACGAAGCGTTTGGTACTGCGGGTCAAGCAAGTAAAATTAAGCCAATTTCATTGGATGAAATGCACCTTAAATACTTAAGCGGTGAGTTAAACCCAAAAATAAAATAATGAGCCAATAACGGCGATACTCTCGCACTCATTATAAAAAGCCAGTTGCTTACGCACTGGCTTTTTTGATCTGTAAGAGATCAGTATTTTACTTACCGATAAATCTGGGATCACTCGATTACTAACTAACCTTATCTGGGATCATTACTTTACTAAGTGAAGGGCTTAAAGTGACGCATTTTGTACTTTTAAGTGTCGAACATCATAATGAATGGATAAAAATCACACAGTAAATCATTGGTTTAGCTTTGTTAGTGGGTAAAATAGTGATCCGAAAAGGGATCTGCTTGATAAAACTCTGATCCTTGTATTTAAGATCATAATAAACCTGATCTAAATAGGTGCCGACTTTTATTATTAAGCCTAAAAATAGCTGCTAGTTAGTAATTTGATGATCCCAAGTTAATATCATAAATAATGCCTTTAATAACGACTCACTTTACTGCAAACCACTTTTTGATTTACTGCTCAAGATGATAAAAATATGACATATTCAATTTTTTGTTACTATTTTGTGTTTTTTTAGTCTCATTTTAATTTAGACGTTACACTTTAATAAAAATGTCATACTTAGTCATAATAATGAAACCTACTCAATAGCCTAAGAGATAAATTGGAATGTCACGTAAAGTATTAGTCGTTGATGACGAAGCACCTATCAGGGAAATGTTGGTTTTTGTTTTAGAACAAAATGGCTTTCAAGCCATCGAGGCAGAAGATTATGATTCTGCAATAGCCGCAATGGTTGAACCTTATCCAGATATGGTGTTACTCGATTGGATGCTACCTGGTGGTAGTGGAATTCAAATTGCTAAAAAATTCAAACAAAATGAACACACACGCCAAATCCCTATCATTATGCTGACTGCTCGCGGCGAAGAAGAAGACAAAATACGCGGTTTAGAAGTGGGCGCTGATGATTACGTTACTAAGCCGTTTTCACCTAAAGAGTTAATGGCGCGTATTAAAGCGGTTATTCGCCGAGTAGCACCTACCTCTTTAGAAGAAGCAATTGAAGTGCATGGCCTGCGCTTGGACCCTATTTCGCATCGTGTTACCTCAGGGGGCAGTGAGCTTGATATGGGGCCAACCGAATTTAGACTGTTACACTTTTTTATGACCCATCCAGAGCGTGTTTACAGCCGTGAGCAACTGCTTGATCATGTATGGGGAACGAATGTGTATGTTGAAGACAGAACCGTAGATGTTCATATTCGTCGCTTGCGTAAAGCGATTGCTACGCTTGGACATGACCGCTTAGTACAAACGGTACGCGGAGCTGGTTATCGCTTTTCGAGTAAACTATAGTGTGCTTACAATTAAGCTTACTTAGTTAAGTAGCAATCTATTAACCTAGTTCAGTCAACTTGTCTGCTAGCGTTTATAAGGTAAAGAGCGTGTATGTATCGAGTTATTAACAAGCAGGCGCTAACAAAGCGGCTGTTTGTCTATTTTATACCTTTACTTTTAATTGGGGTGCTTATTGGTGCCCCATTTTTGATGTTGTTTTTGGGCGCTTTTTCGCTACTTATGTGGCATTACCATCAACTTTATCGGTTAAGTGATTGGCTGCATAACCAGCGCAGTTTTAACCCACCAGAAGGGGAAGGGTCGTGGGAGCAAGTATTTGAAGGCATCTATCAGCTGCAACATCGTAATCGTAAAAAGCGTAACGAATTGGCAGAGCTGATACGCCGTTTTCGTGACGGTGCTGAGGCGGTGCCTGATGCTGTTGTTGTATTGCAAAACGATTTATCAATTGTGTGGTGTAATCAACTTGCACTCAAAGTGTTAGGGTTACAATGGCCGGTTGATCATGGTCAGCGTTTAGATAACCTCATTCGCGATCCTAAATTTGCTAAATATATGCGCCGTAAAGAGTTTAGTGATGCACTGGAGCTTGAAAGTGGCCACAGTGTTGAGCAAGTTCTTGAGTTTAGGGTGATGCCTTATGCTAACACTCAATTATTGGTGGTAGTACGTGATGTCACCCGTTTAAAGCAGCTTGAGCAGATGCGTAAAGACTTTGTTGCTAATGTGTCTCATGAGCTCAGAACCCCTTTAACGGTTGTTACCGGCTACCTTGAAATGCTCGACAGTGATTCGCTTCCTCCGCCTGCAATGTGGAATAAGGCACAAACTACCATGCTAGAGCAATGTAAACGCATGGATAGTTTAGTGAATCAGTTACTTTCGTTATCACGTATTGAAGGCGCAAAACGCCACAGTAATGATAAGGCAGTAAATGTACCGCAATTGCTAAAACTGATTGAAACTGAAGCGCAGTCTATAAATCAAGATAAAGGCCATCAACTTATTTTTAATATTGATGCGTCACTTGATATTACCGGTGCTGAGGATGAGCTCAGAAGTGCGTTTTCAAACTTAGTATTTAATGCCATTCATTATACTAAGCCAGGTGGTAAAATTGAGGTGTGTTGGCAGCGCAACAATGAACAGGCATGTTTTAGTGTTACCGATAATGGTGATGGTATTGCACCAGAGCATATAAATCGCTTAACTGAGCGTTTTTATCGGGTCGATAAAGCCAGAAGCCGCACCACAGGAGGTTCAGGATTAGGCTTAGCAATTACTAAACATGTACTTACTCGCCATGGTAGCCAATTAAAAATTAACAGTGAACTGGGTAAAGGCTCCTGTTTTTCTTTTGCGTTTTCAAGCGATAGGCTGATCTCTATTCCGCCATTAGTGACGAGTAATACTGCTAGTCATAAAAGTGTCATTTAAGAGTCACACCATTGTCATGTACTCACTTTAGAGTGAACCGCAGTTAGGAAATGGGACGAACAAACTGGAGAACCCCAAAATGAAATTTAAAAACTTAGTTGCCGCAATGGGTGTGGCTGTTACAACATTTGTATCTGCGCAAGCAGTAGCATTAGAAGACGGTATGCCTGAGTATCAAAAAATTAGCGGTGTATCAGGTAACTTTTCATCGGTAGGGTCTGATACGTTAGCCAACATGATGACCTTTTGGGCTGAAGAATATAAGCGTATTTACCCAAATGTAAATATTCAAATTCAAGCGGCAGGTTCGTCTACTGCGCCACCAGCATTAACAGAAGGTACGGCAAATTTAGGTCCAATGAGCCGTGCTATGAAGTCGAAAGAAATTGAAGCATTTGAAAAGCGCTATGGCTATAAGCCAACACAAGTACGTGTAGCAATTGATGCATTGGCGGTATTTGTTCATAAAGATAACCCAATTGAAGGGCTGCGTATTGACCAAATCGATGCTATTTTCTCATCAACACGTAAATGTGGCGCACCAGAGCAAGTAAACCGCTGGAGTGATGTCGGTCTAGAAGGTGATTGGGCTGCAAAAGACGTGCAATTATATGGACGTAACTCAGTATCAGGGACTTACGGTTACTTTAAAAAGAAAGCCTTATGTAAAGGCGATTTTCGTAATAACGTGAACGAGCAACCGGGTTCAGCTTCTGTTGTACAGTCAATTTCAGCATCACTAAATGCCATTGGTTATTCTGGCATTGGTTATAAAACATCGGGTGTGCGTACTGTTCCGTTATCTAAAAAAGGTACTAACTTTGTTGATGCCACGCTTGAAAACGTAGCTCAAGGTAAATACCCACTTTCACGTTTCTTATATGTTTATGTAAATAAACACCCAAATAAGCCACTTGGCCCAGTTGAAGCTGAGTTTTTAAAGATGGTACTTTCGCAAGAAGGTCAAAAAATTGTAGAAAAAGATGGTTATGTGCCACTTTCTGCAAAGCTAGTTGAAGTTGAGTTGAAAAAGTTAGGCTTAAAATAAACCGCTAATAATTAAAAAACCGCTCAAATGAGCGGTTTTTTTTGGTTTACAATTTATGCCGATTGATATTAGTCAGCTTTACTTAAGTTTTCAGCTTGTACTTTGCATTGATTATACGCTTCGATGCATTTAGATGAGCAAACCTGTGACTTAAGGCTGTCGGTGGTTGTTTGTTGTTCACAGCTGGTTTCGCATTGATAACTTTGCTGAGCGCATTGGTTAAGTGCTGGATTACCTGCTTGGCTTTGGCACCCTGCCAATGCTGCAAAAGAAAAAGCCACTAGAGTGGTTTTAATAAAAGTTTTCATACTTATCCTTAAAGTGAGGCTACACCAGTATTAAACTTCAACCTGTATATTGTCGATTAATCTAACACTTCCTAAAAAGGCGGCAGCTAAAATAACAAATCGTGTATCTTCGAGTGTAGCAGCTTTTAATGTATCTCGTTGAGCTATCGAAAAATAATCTGGTTTTAGGCCCGCGTCTTCTAATGCGCTCTTCGCTTCACTTTCCAGTGTGGCAAAGTCTTTATTACCGTTTTCTAGTTGCTGCGCACAGTGTTTTAAGGTGTTAAATAAAACAGGGGCGGTTTGTCTTTCCTCAGTTGATAAATACCCATTACGAGAGCTCATGGCAAGGCCGCTAACTTCACGCATGGTGGGTACACCAATAATTTCTACTGGTATCGACAAATCACGGGCCATTGTTTTAACAACTTGCAGCTGCTGAAAGTCTTTTTCACCAAAGCAGGCGTAATCAGGTTGGACTAAGTTAAATAGTTTAGTGACAACTGTTGCTACACCTTTAAAATGACCAGGACGTGAGCCGCCGCAATAGCCCATCGAAATACCTGGTACATCAACAAAACTTTGCACCCCTAAGCCATTTGGGTAAATAGCCTCTACACTGGGGATAAACAAAATATCCGTTTCAAGATCGGCTAAACCTTGTTTATCGGCATCTAAGGTACGCGGATAATTGTCTAGATCTTCGTTAGCACCAAATTGCATCGGGTTAACAAAAATACTAACAACGACTTTGTCGGCCAGTGTTTTTGCTTTTTCTACCAACGAAAAGTGACCGCGGTGCAGGTTACCCATAGTAGGTACTAGTGCAACACTTAAACCCGCTTGGCGCCAAGCTCTTATTTGACTGCGTAATGATTTAATTTCAGTAATTGACTGCATTATTTAAACTCGTGTTCAGCGCTTGGAAAAACGCCGCTTTTAACATCGTTACAATACTTTTTAACAGCGGCAGGCATGTTGCCTGTTTCGAGTAAAAAGTTTTTTGAAAATTTAGGAATGTAGCCTGCAGAAATACCGACTAAATCGTGCATAACCAAAATTTGGCCATCGGTTACATTGCCCGCACCAATCCCTATAGTCGGAATGCTTAATGAGTCAGTAATACGTTTTGCTAAGGCACTTGGAATACACTCAAGCACGAGTAGTTGAGCACCCGCTGCCTCTAATGCTTTTGCATCGGCAATAATTTTTTGCGCTTGTGCTTCTTCACGGCCTTGAATTTTAAAACCACCAAATACGTGCACAGATTGCGGCGTAAGCCCTAAATGTCCACACACCGGAATACCTTGCTGAGTAAGTGATTTAATGCTGTCATGCAGCCATTCGCCACCTTCAAGCTTGATCATATTAGCACCTGCGCGCATGAGCTCTGCGGCATTTTTACACGCATCATTTGGATTTGCATAGGTCATAAACGGTAGGTCGGCAATAACAAATAGGTCACGGCTTCCAGCGCGAACACAGCGAGTATGGTACGCAATTTCTTGGTTTGTCACAGCGAGTGTGTCATCGCCACCTTGTAATACCATTCCCAAAGAATCACCGACTAAAACAACTTCAACGCCATTCTCATGAAATAACTTAGCAAAACTGGCATCATAAGCTGTTAACGCAGTGATTTTATTACTTTCAGCCTTCATTTTATTCAAAGTTGAAACGGTTATTTTAGACATAATATTCTCGCAGACAGTGGCCTTAGTTAATTACAGCGGTAATTGTTGTAAGTCGTTAAGCGGTAGGTTATTTGCTATCTGTTTGATAGATGCGCCGCTTGGTAAAATAAGTTCGGGTGCAATTTCTTGCAGCGGGTAAACAACAAACTCTCTCTCGTTTAATCCGTAATGAGGGACCGTTAAACGTTTTGTATTTATAACCTGCTCACCAAATAATAAAATATCAATATCCAGTGTGCGTGCGCCCCAACGCTCAGCCTTTCTGACTCGACCATGCTCCAGCTCTATGGCTTGCGTTAAATCAAGTAACTGCTCTGGCTGTAGCGAGGTATTGATACAGGCAACCGCGTTCACATAATCGGGTTGATCTTGTGGCCCCATAGGCTTGCTCGCATAATAATGTGAGCAAGCGATAAACTCGCTGTTAGGCAAGTTTTTAAGTGCAACAACAGCATCATCAAGTTGTTTTTTAGGTGTATTAAGGTTGGCACCTAAGCCTAAATAGACACGTTGCATTATTTACTCAGCTGGTTTTTTAGTGGTGCGCCGACGAGGACGCTTACGTGGTTTTGGTCCACCTTGATGACCTAGCTCTCGCACCATTTCTTTTTGGCCATTAATATCTTGACTCAAGTACTGTGTCCACCACTGTGCAAGCTCTGTATGCTCAGTTTCACCGGCATCAACACGCAGTAGTAAAAAGTCATAAGCGGCTTTAAAACGAGGCTGCTGTGTTAAGCGATAGGCACGTTGGCCTGCACGTTTGTCTAAACGTTGTTGAATATGCCAAATATCACGGGCGCCTAACGTAAAGCGTTTTGGCACTGCAATATGCTGAGCGTTCTCACTAAGTACTTTATTAATTGCTTGGGCAAAGGCATCGTATTCAGAGAGTTGTTCTTGACGTCGAATTTTTTCAGTACGTTCAACCAATGGAAACCACAGTAACGCTGCAAATACAAACGCAGGGGTGACTTTTTTCTCTGCATTAATGCGGATGTCAGTGTTTGCAAACATTTGCTTGATGAAAGTTTCTTCAAGCCCGCCTGGGTTTTTATCTAAAATTCGGTCAAGTTCTGGGAACAACGATTTAAATAACCCGTATTTGCGCAGCATTAAAAAGTTTTGTTGTGCTTTGCCGTTTAAAAACAGCTTGAGTATTTCTTCAAACAAACGTGCCGGTGGAATGTTATCAAGCAAGCTAGCTAGAGCGGTGATTGGCTTTTCGCTTGCAGGTGCTATTTGCATATCGAGTTTAGTAGCAAAGCGCACTGCACGAAGCATACGCACGGGGTCTTCACGATAGCGTGTTTCAGGATCGCCAATTAACTCAATTTGTTTTGCCTTTATGGCCGCTAAACCATTGGCGTAATCATAAATACAAAAATCATTGATTGAGTAATATAAGGCATTGATTGAAAAATCACGACGCTCGGCATCTTCTTCAATGCTGCCAAATACGTTGTCGCGAAGTAGTTGCCCATGTTCGCTTGATTGGCTAATTTGATTTTTGTCTTCTTGTGCTTCGTGATGGCCGCGCATGGTGGCCACTTCAATAATCTCACGACCAAAAACAATGTGCGCTAAACGAAAGCGGCGGCCAATTAAACGGCAGTTACGAAACAGTTTTTTAACTTGCTCAGGGGTTGCATTGGTTACAACATCAAAATCTTTGGGTTGTTGACCTAACAATACATCGCGAATGCAACCACCAACTAAGTAGGCATCATAGCCACCATCTTTTAGGCGATAGAGTACTTTGATTGCATTTGGGCTAAATTGTTTGCGAGAAATACCATGCTCACCTCGAGGGATCACCAACGGTTCACTGCTGATTGCGACATCTTCGGCACTGGCATTCGGGCCGATAATTTGTCGACAAAATTGAAAAAGCTTGGAAATAATAGTCTGTCTCCTAGAGAAGCGGTTGATTGACTCGCCATTGCAATCAAAATGACAACAAGTACCTTCTCATAGAGCTGTACTTACTGTTTTATGTAATTAGCATATATTTAGGCGGCTATCATATACCAGCAAGGTGGAAAAATTAAGTTGCAGTGCTGAAATTAAGCCATTTTTAACGATTTTATTTGAATTTGTTATACCCAATCCGCGAAAGAGCGTTAAATCTGTATTTCACGCGTAGTGGGAACGCGGCTTAAGTTAAAATGTGCCACGCCCCAAGCAAGTAATTGCTCTGTGGTTAAATCCATAAGTTGGTCGTGGGTTGGCAAACCTAAAAAGTTAAATACCGCTATCAAAGTCGGTTTGGGATTTTGTTTGCAAATAGCGGGGGCGTAATTTTGTTTAGAGAGTTTAAATCCGGGTTTTGCTACCGCTAAAGGTAAATGAGCAAATTCTGGAATAGGGTTATTAAGTTGCTTAAACAGACTTATTTGACGGGCGGTAGGTTCAAGTAGATCAGCGCCTCGTACAATTCGATTGATCCCTTGCTCAATGTCATCAATAACCACTACCAGTTGATAGGCAAATAAGCCGTCGCTACGTTTTATAATGTAATCTTCATGGGCCAGAGCAGGGTCAACGTCAATACGCCCCTGAATAAGGTCGTTATAAGTCACGGTTGCATGGCATTGAGTTAAGCGAAGGGCATGACCCTGTTCACTGAGTTGGCTATGTTTACATTGCCCTTGATAAATTCCACCTAGCGCTTTTATTTGCTTACGAGAGCATTGGCAGGCATAAATAAGGTGTTGTTTTGACAGTGAGTTTACTGCATCTTGATAGATAGTAAGACGCTGTGTTTGATACACAACGTTTTCATCCCAATTGAGGTTGTAGGCGTCTAAGGTATTTAGGATATCGGTGGCTGCGCCTTTAACAACGCGAGTGGTGTCTATATCTTCAATGCGTACTAACCATTTCCCTTGGTTAACTTTTGCATCTAGGTAGCTACCTACAGCCGCCACAAGTGAGCCAAAATGTAACGGCCCCGAAGGAGACGGTGCAAATCGGCCGCGATAGTCAGATACTTGCGCGGTAACGGCTGTAGAAGACATGGCTATAACTTAATTAGCCGCGTCCAGCTTGTTTTTCTTTAATTTCGGCAAGTGTTTTACAGTCTACGCATAAATCAGCAGTAGGACGTGCTTCTAAACGACGAATGCCAATTTCAATGCCACAAGACTCACAAAAACCAAACTCGTCTTCTTTAATTAAGTTGATTGTTTTTTCAATTTTCTTAATTAATTTGCGTTCGCGGTCACGAGTACGAAGCTCTAATGAGAACTCTTCTTCTTGTGCTGCGCGGTCAACGGGATCAGGAAAGTTAGCTGCTTCGTCTTGCATGTGTGACTTAGTACGATCAACTTCGTTCCGTAAATCATTACGCCAAGTTTCTAAAATTGTTTTAAAATGAGCACGTTGTGCTTCATTCATGTACTCTTCACCCGGTTTTTCTTGGTATGGTTCTAAACCGGCTTGAGCCAATAAACCATGTCTTTTTTGGTCTGGCATAACTCTCTCCTAAATCCTTAATTTAATGCCTCAGCATTAGCCGGCGGTATAAATAACAGAAACTCATACCCTAGGCAAATTTATTTTTAAATAATCGAATTAGCTTCAACCCTGTTTACCCATATAAAAGTAGCAAAAGCAGTGTTTATACTTTTTTATTACAGTATCGGTTTATAAACTGGCGTTGTTATGTGGGCAAAAATAATAAAAACAACTTATCTTTTACTTTTCGGTTAAGTATTTTTTAGGCGTAATACAATACCAGCGTTTAAAAGCACGCTGAAAAGCGCTTTGTTCAGAAAAGCCTAGCGCAGTGGCAATGTTTAACGAACTGAGTCCTTGTTTTAGTAATATAAGGGCTTGTTGTTTGCATATTTCGTCAATAATTTTGCTGTAGCTGGTGTGTTGTTGTTTTAAGTAACGCTGTAGGCTGCGAGTTGATAGCGCTAATGCCTGAGCAGCTTGCTGAACACTTAAACGCTCTGGCAGGTGTTGTGTTATTAGCGCTTTGAGCTGACTAATACACTGAGCTTCGTGGTTGTAGTTAATAGCCTGTGCGGCTAATAAAGTTTCTAGCTCGTTATTAGCGCCTTTTAGTGGGCAGTGTAGTAATTGGCTATCAAAGATCATGCTATTTGTTGTGCTATTAAACTCAATAGGACAGTTAAATACACTTTGATACTGTTTAACTTCATTGATGGACGGTTGTGGGCGCATTAATTTTACTTGGTTGAGCATCAACGGGGCTTGCCATTCACAACATTGTTGAGCAAAAGCAAGCCAGCTACTAAAAAGCTCATCTGCCATGAAGTGTGTGACTGGTGTTTTGGGGTGCCATTCTAGGCTGCTGTGTTGTGGGTGATGATGTAGGCTAATAACGCCAATGTTTCTAACTAAGGTATGCAGCTTTAAAGCATGTTGTAATGCGCTTAATAAAGAGTCACTCACTAAAGCAATATGCCCAAGTAATCCCCAGTTTTGCGCATTAAGCGCTTGACCAAACTCTAATCCTACTGTGTTCCTATTTAAGTGTTTTGCGCCAATGCTCATGAGCTGTTCGTAATCAGCAAGCGGGTATTTATAGCGACTGTTATTAAGTTGCTGCCCTCCTTGAGTAATATTATTAAGTAAGTGTTCTTTATTCAGACCTTGAGAAGCTAAGTAACTAGTTAAAGAACGAATAATTTGGCTACTTACAAAATACATAAAATATCCTTTTCTAGACGGTTAAAGTTTAAGCTGCCCTAACTGGCGCGCAAAGTCAATTTTGTGCGTTTGAGGTCAAGATTTTAATAAGTATTTACGGCATGGTTGTAAAGTTAAACAAATAATAATGACAAGGAACACCACAATGAAGCCCCATTTACTCTCACTTTGTATCGCCAGTAGCCTACTTTTAATTGGTTGTAGCGAAGACAATGACAATAACGTTGCACCACCAATTGTCGTGGTGCCTGATCCCGTTCCAGAGACGAACGCGCCAATAATTGCATTTGATGACGATAATAAACTTGATGCGAATATCCGTTGGACTACACTTCGGTGTGCCGCATATCACTGCTGATAACTTAGAGAGCTTAGCGTTTGGTAGTGGTTATGCTTATGCTAAAGATCATGCGTGTCTATTGATGGATCAAATTATTAAAGTGCGCGGTGAACGCTCGAAATACTATGGTCCAGATAAAGTACCAGGCAGTGGCGACTCAACGCATTTAATTTCTGACTTTGGTTATAAAGCCTTGGGTGTGAATGAATATGCTCAAGCCAATTATGATCAATTAGAAGAGAACAGCCGAGCGCACTTTGAAGGGTTTGTGCAAGGCTTTAATAAATACGTTACTGATACGGGGGTTGATAATTTAGCGCCGGAGTGTGCCTCTGCACCTTGGGTTACCAGTTTAACAGCACAAGATATGTTGGCGTACTCTATGGCTACAGTGCAGCTAGCCAGCTCGGCTAACTTTTTAGAGCTCGCTTTTTTAGCAAACCCGGGTGATGCGAATGAGTATCTGCCAATGCCTACGTCAGAGCAGCCAAGTGCTGTGTCTTCAATGGTAGGCAATATTAATCAGCGAGCAAAGCAATTTAAGCTAGAGAAAAAATTTGATCACTTAGGGTCAAATGGTTGGGGGCTTGGTAAAGATATGATGGCCAATGGTAAAGGTGGTCTATTAGCAAATCCTCATTTTCCTCACGAGGGCAATTTACGCTTTTGGCAATCACACCTAACCATTCCCAACGCTATGAATGTAATGGGGGGCAGTTTGCAAGGGATGCCAGGAGTGATCAATATTGGTTTTAATGAGCACATAGCTTGGACCCATACTTTTTCTACAGCACGTCATTTTTTAATTTATCAGCTAGCACTAAATGAAAATGATCGCATGAGTTACAGCGTTGAAGGTGATAATTATGAAATTACTTCAAAAACAATTAACGTTGAGGTAACTGTGGCACCAGGGACCACAATTACACTTAGCAAACCGTTTTACTATAGCCACCATGGTTTAATGATTGAAACACCTGCCGCAAATGGTTTAGGGTGGAACGACAGCCAAGCATTTACCATCAAAGATGCCAATGAGTTTAATATGGATGTGGTTGCTCAGTGGTCAGCTATTAATCAAGCAACCAGCTTAGAAGAGATGAAGGCCTCGTTTGCTAAATACGATGGCGTTTCATTTAATAACACCATGGCCAGCGATAAAGAAGGTAATGTCTTTTTTGTTGATGACAGCACCGTTTTGAAACTGAGTGATACCGCAAATATGGCAATTCGTTTGCAACCTGAATTGGTTGCACTTAGAGAGTCGACGGGCTTTGATTTAGTACCTGGTAACTTAAAGTTATTTGAGCCGCAAGGCGTTGTGCCTTTTGAACAAGCTCCCCAACTAAGTCGCACTGACTACGTACAAAACTCAAATGACAGCTATTGGGTTACTAATCTTGAACAACCTCTTGTGGGCTTTGCTGCGCAATATGGCGATGTTCATCAGCCATTATCATTGCGTACCCGTATGGGGTTGAAGCTCATAAAAGAGGGAGGCGGTGAAGACAGTAAGTTTGATTTGGCTGAACTTGAAAATACGCTAGTAGGCAATCGTATCTATTTAGGTGAATTAGTATTTGATGATTTAGTTGCCCAGTGTAAAGCGCGTGGCGCAACACCGGTTACACTAACTAATGGATCAAGTATTGACCTAACAGCTGCCTGCGCCGTGTTAGAGGACTGGAATGGCGCTATGAACCTTGATACACAAGGTGCTGCGTTAATCAGAGAGTTTGCTCACTTATTTAATGGTGATGAATACTTATATGATAATTTTGATGTGACCAACCCTGCAAATACGCCAAATACCTTACTTGCCGATGGCTCTGCGTTAACGGCATTAGCGCATGCAGTGCTTAATTTACAAAGCAATGGCGTGGCATTAAACAGTACTTTAGGTGAGCTGCAATTTGTTGAAAAAACGCTAGCAGGCGGCATTGCTTCAGGCGAGCAACTTCCTTGGAGTGGGCCAATGAGTGTGGAAGGAGGCTTTAATGTGTATCGTTTTGATCGCAGTAGCAGTCGTTCATTTTCTACAGTGATCCCATATATCGATCATCAAACATTGGATGATGCGATAACAGGTAAACCGTTAGCGTCAAATTTAACAGCCAGTGGTTACCCTGTTAATTACGGATCGAGCTGGATGTTTGTGATGAACTTTACCGATGATGGTCCTGTGGCAAAAGGATTACTGACTATGTCGCAAAGTTCAGATTCAAGCTCAGAACATTTTGATGATCAATCGCGTTTTTACTCAAATACGCCAGTATTAAGACCCATCTTATTTAAAGATGCAGATATTAATCTAAATTTAATTAATGAAATGGATTTATCAATGAGTAAAGAGTAAGCACACTTTGAGCGCCAGTACGAATGCTGGCGCGCTGTTTACCTAGTCAATAAACGGCACTTTTTCAATTAAAGTAACTTCACTCGCTGAAATGTGTGCTTTATAAGCTAATACTTCTACGCCTTGCTCAATGGCCTCGCTAAGCAATTGTGCATAGGCTGGGTCAATATGCACCGCAGCACTGACTTGTGTGATGCCTTGGTGCAGCACTGCAAATAGTAATACCGCTCGATGCCCTTGTTTTACCATGTCGATTAATTCACGAATATGCTTTTGCCCACGAACAGTTTGGGCGTCAGGGAAGTAGCCTTGACCACTTTGTGGATGATCTTCGCTCAGCAGCGTGACTGATTTTACTTCAACATAGCAATTGGCTTTGCTGCTGTGGGTAAGTAAAAAGTCGATGCGGCTGTTTTCACTGCCATACTTCACTTCACTTTGTATGTGTTGATAGCCTGTAAGCTCATCAATAACCCCATTATTAAGTGCTTCTTCGACCACTTTATTGGCGATAGCGGTATTTACACAAATAAGCTGTGATACATTATTTTGCGTCAGCTCTAATGACTGCGGGTACTTTCGCTTGGTATTACTGCTGGTGGAATAAAAGGCAGTAAAACCGGCATCGGCACAGCCCGTCATCTTACCCGTATTAGCACAGTGAGCGGTAAAAGTAGTGCCATCACTGAGCTCTAAATCAGCTAAAAAGCGTTTGTAACGCTTTAATAAAGTGGCAGATTGTAATGGCGGGGTGTACTTCATTTATGACTTCCTTATGTAACCTGAGCGCTGGATAATAAGTTTATTTCAAGTAGTTGTTTTAGCGCTAACTGCGTTGAGTTCATTTTTTCTAGAGATAATAAACTTAAATATTTTGATAGCTCAATATGTTAGCAAACTTAATAACCTGAGTTTAGGGTAAGTGAAATTGAGGTTTACAGGCCGGTTGAGGTTATTCACCTCAAGCAGTTGGGAACTTAAGCGCTCTATAGTAAACTCAACCGCACATTTAAGTGCAAGGATATTCTAACATGAGTGAAAAATTTGTTGTTCAATTAAGCGAGCAGTTGGCACCAGAGCATTGGGGCGAAAGTGCGTCATTATCTTTTAACGAACACGGCGCAACGGTTCATTTATCTGAGCAAGAAACATTAAAAAATGTGCAAAAAGCGGGTCGTACAATTGCAAATCAAGGCATTAAAAATGTTGTTCTTGAAGGTGATGTATGGTGCACAGAGAGCCAATGGGCTTTTTACCAAGGCTTTGTATCACCAAAAGTACTAAACGGTGTTGAGTTTGTTGATAACGCACAATCTGATCTTAAAGAACTCGCTGATTTAAAAGCATCGGCAACGTGGGCGCGCGAAATGATCAATGGTACCGCCGATGACATTTACCCAGAAAGCTTAGCTGAAAAAGCCGCTGAATTTATTCAATCACTTGCACCAGAGCATGTTAGCTATCAAATCATAAAAGGCGATGCGCTATTAGAACAGCAGTGGATTGGTATTCATGCCGTTGGCCGTGGTAGTGAGCGTCCGCCAGTATTACTTGAGCTTGATTACAACCCAACTGGCGATGAGAACGCACCGGTAAGCGCAGCACTTGTTGGTAAAGGTATTACGTTTGACTCAGGTGGTTACTCAATTAAACCAAGCGAAGGTATGTTGGGTATGAAGTGCGACATGGGTGGTGCAGCAACGGTAACCGCAGGTTTGGCACTGGCAATTAGCCGTGGCGTAGAAAAGCGTATTAAGTTGTTTTTATGTTGTGCAGAGAACTTAATTTCGGGTAATGCATACAAACTAGGTGACATTCTTACTTACAAAAATGGCACAACCGTTGAAATTGTAAATACCGATGCTGAAGGGCGTTTAGTATTGGCTGATGGCTTAATGGCCGCAGGCGAGACAGGCGCTCCACTAATTATTGATGCGGCAACCCTTACTGGTGCCGCCCTTGTTGCTGTTGGTCAAGAGTACAACGCATTGTTTGCCCTTGATAAAGAGCTAGTGCGTGAAGTGGAAGACTTTGCGTCACAAGAAATGGAAGCCGCATGGCCATTACCACTTGAAAAGTGGCATCAACAAAACTGCCCATCGCCGTATGCGGATACAGCAAATAGCCGCGCCCAAAAAGGCGGTGGTTTCGGTGGTGCATCTAACGCCGCTGGTTTCTTATCTCGCTTTGTGCCAAACGATGGCAAAGGCTGGGTACACATCGATTTAGCCGCTGCATTTAATATGGGTGGTAGCACAAGTCAATGGGCTTCAGGTGCAACTACACAAGGTATGCGCACCGTAGCACGTACCCTACTTGAAAAGGCATAATCTACTGAGATTACGCATTAGTTAAAAAATAGGTACCTTAGGGTGCCTATTTTTTTATCCGCCAAACAAGCAATTTTGTTTTATTTACGGTAAAATCCTTCGCCATTACGTGTTTGGGCATCTATTTTTATTTAAACCTCGCTCAAATATTATACATACCACTGGGATCCTTACTATGTCAGAAAAGTGCTATATCACGGCTCAACAATTACTTGAAGATTCATTCCGCGTAGCGGCACAAGTGTATAAAGATGGCTTTCGTCCAGATTTTATTATTGGTATATGGCGCGGTGGTGCTCCAATTGGGATTGCGGTTCAGGAATATTATGATTACAAAGGTATAGAAACGGATCACATTGCGGTTCGTACCTCGTCTTATTACGGTATTGGTAAGCAATCAAAAGAAATCAAAGTACATGGTTTACACTACATAGTTGAAAACGCAAATGCAGGTGACTCTTTACTGATTGTTGACGATGTTTTTGACTCAGGTCGTAGTATTGTAGCGTTAAAAGAGAAGCTCTCTGAGCTAATGCGTTTAAACTTACCACGTGATATTCGTATTGCTTGTCCATACTACAAGCCAAAAAATTCAAAAGTTGATACAGTGCCTGATTACTACATTCATGAATCTGAAGAGTGGTTAGTATTCCCGCATGAATTATCAGGTTTAACGCCGGATGAAATTATTGAAGGTAAATCTGATTTAGCTAAAATCCACGATATTTTACTTGAAAAGTAAGTAACCTGACCTCTGGATAATAAATCTATCTCAAGCAGCTATTTTCAGCGCTAACTGCGTTGAATTTACTTGCAATAGGCCAGCTATTGACGCGAAAATTCGCCTTGTTTTCACTGTAAATCTCTGGCTAGAGAAAATAAATCTAACTATCACCCATAATCAATATGTTAGTAAATCTCTTAACCAGAGTTCAGGTTAAGCATTATTTTACCTAATAAAAAAGGCCTTAGTGGCCTTTTTTATTGTCTTTAAAGCTGTGCAAAGCTATCTACATAGTCACTTAATTTGGGTATATCGACAGCTTGTAGTCCTTGCGAGCTTCTTTGCACTAAGTTTTTCTCTACTAACTCACTCACTACACGCCTGTATGCACG
Source organism: Pseudoalteromonas sp. TB41 (assembly GCF_000497975.1). Lineage (NCBI taxonomy): Bacteria > Pseudomonadati > Pseudomonadota > Gammaproteobacteria > Alteromonadales > Pseudoalteromonadaceae > Pseudoalteromonas > Pseudoalteromonas sp. TB41. The sequence goes on from NZ_AUTH01000090.1 coordinate 30,632, forward strand.
CTCAGTGGTTGCAAAGCGCTCAGCTTCTGCATTTACCGTAGGGTAAGCACGTAACAAGGTGGGATTGTTATTCTCTGCACGTAATAAGCAGTCTTTGGCAATATTGTAGCTCAACGGCAGTAACAGCTTATCTAAATTAATTTTTTGATTTTCTTGAAACTTAGCCGCAATCGTTTGCGCCGTATATAAGCTTAGCTCGGGTTTATCGAGCAATAATGCGCGCCAATGTTTTAATTCAATCAAGTTATACGTGACATCACTAAAGCAGGTTACCGTGTAAATGCAGGGGTTATTATTAAGTGCTTCAATTTCGCCAATTAGGGTATTGTTACAGTCGAGTTGGCCAAGAAGCAGGCGCCTGCCATTACCTACATCGTAACTAAACGATACAGTTCCACTTCGCACTAACACCAACTTAGTTAACGGTTGGTCTTGCTGTATTAATATTTCTTTTTTTGATTGCTGAAAACTACTGCCGGCAAACGTCAGCAATTGATCAACAAGGTAACTGGAAAAATGGTATTGAAACATCAATCATGCTCTTCGGACAATTGTCCTATTTATTACACCTTAATGACGATAGCATTAAGATTAAGAATTTATGCTAACTTGCCCACGCCGTTAATATAATTAATAGCGTTAAATGACCTTCATTCTTCCGTGTAATGATTAAAAATTGTGGTATTAACCAGTATATTTTAAGGTTTTATTGGTAAGTTAGCTTTTTTATTTTAACTACTGCGTAGCGTAGCTTAATAATGTACTAAAATTTAACGCGTAATACTAACCTAAAGCCTTGGAGAGAACAATTGAGTTGGGAATATTTAGGTTATTTAGCATCCGTCTTATTAGTCATATCATTAACCATGACTGATGTAACCAAACTACGTTGGTTTAATTTATTGGGCTGTATTGCGTTTACTTTTTACGGTGCGGCTATAGGCTCAGTGCCGGTGGCTTTTACCAACGGCTTGTTGGCTTTGGTTAATATTTATCACATTATTAAGCTATATCGTCAGTCAAAAGTTGATACAAAAAAGGGTTAACGCAAGTTAACCCTTTTTTGTTTTTAATTACTCAGCTTTTGCGGCGTCTTTTTCGTAGCGTAACGTACCCGCAATCCACGTTTGCAGCACCTGAGTTTTGTATAGCTGCTCAATGGGGACTTTAAAGTAGTCTTGATCAACCAGTATAAAGTCAGCCCATTTACCTTGCTCTAAACTCCCTAGCTTAAACTCTTGATGCGCTGCATACGCGCCGCCAAGGGTAAACGCACGTAATGCATCTTCTCTGCTTAACACTTCACTGGCGCGCCAACCGTTTTCAGGCAATTGATTATGATCCATACGTGTAATGGCAGAATATAAGCCATCAAACGGGTTCGCGAGCTCGACAGGGTAATCAGAACCCGCTGCAATAGTCGACCCCTGCTCTAAGAATGTTTGCCAAGCGTATGCGCCTTTGAGTTGTTTATCGGTTAAACGCTGCTCTGCCATATGCATGTCAGATGTAGCATGCACAGGTTGCATTGATGGAATTATTTTCAGGGTTTTAAAGCGCGGAATATCCTCTGGCGAGACGATTTGTGCATGCTCCATGCGATTACGCAGTAGTATACCACCGGTTTGCTTAAATACATTTTGATAGGCATCGAGCACAATTTTATTTGCTCTATCGCCAATGGCGTGAGTATTTGCACTAAACCCGCTTTTAAAAGTGAGTGTAAATACTTGTTCTAGCTTTTGTTGGGTTTCAAGCATTAGGCCAAAGTGGTTTGCTCTGTCTGCGTATTCTTCAATAAGCGCGGCACCGCGTGACCCTAAGGCACCATCAGCGTAAATTTTTACACTGCGAATAGATAAAAAATCTTGAGCATCTTGATACCGACCCGCTTTAAGCATCATGTTTAAATCTGGGCTTGCTGCACTTAACATCGCTACAATTCTAAGCGGTAATGTACCTAACTCAGCGCGCTGTTTATAAACTTGCCACGTGGTTTTATCAATACCTGCATCGTGAGTTGAGGTAATGCCTAAGCTTAACAAATGTTTACCTGCGGCATCTAATGCATTGCTAACCGATTGCGCAGACGTTGCAGGCATATGCTGGGTAACCAAGGTTTCTGCTTTATCTATAAAAATACCGGTTGGTTTGCCAAACTCGTCTTTTATAATTTCTCCACCTGCTGGGGCTGGTGTGTCAGCATTAATATTGGCAAGTTCTAGTGCTTTTGAATTAACCCAAATAGCATGGCTATCTACTCGCGATAAAATAACAGGGCGGTCGCTGACGACTTTGTCTAAATCAGCAGCGGTAGGGAAACGCGTGTCGGACCATAGCTCTTGGTTCCAGCCCCGACCAATAATCCAACCTTCTTTGCCTTTGGCAAATTCGTTGAGCTTAGCGGTTATTTCATCTACCGATTTTGCGCCGCGCACATCCAGCTGTGACAAGTTTTCACCCAGGCCAATTACGTGTCCGTGGGCATCAATGAGCCCTGGTAATAAGGTTTTTCCATTGGCGTCAATTAGGGTTGCGCCCGGGAAGCTATTTTTTAAGCTGTCAGGACCTGTTTTTACAACTTTGCCATCTTTTATGACTAAGGTTGTAAATGTATTTACTTCGCCGTGGCGCATTTTTCCTTTGTATAAAGGGGTGTAGCCATTGGCATTATATATTACTTTCGTTTGTGCAATTGCCACACTAGATAAGGCGCAGAGGCTTGCTAGTAATACCGGTTTAATTAATTTATTGAGTCGCATAAAAGGTATGTTGTTATTATTTGTACTATCACAGTAGCAAACTCAAATTTAGAATACCAATAGCATAATTTATTAATAGTCGAATAAGCCCAGCTTTTAGCTAGAGCAAGCAAATTCAGGGTAGGATAGGTTGCGTGTTAACAGGACAGAATTTGTTTAATCTTCTCAAATAAAGCCTAATTAACTAGGCTTTATTTGAGGGAGCTATTTATTTACTGGCGTACAAACTATATTCGCTTAATGACAATTGTGCGTCTTTATCACGGTCGTAACTGCCAAAACGTGACCATAAAGCAGGATCACTGGCAGTTTCCGAACGAGTTAAAAAGCCATCTTGATTACGGTCAAGTTTTTCAAATTCTGAGGCAATATAGCTATTTGTCGCAAAGCTCATGCAGCTAACAACAGTAAGCGTTAGTAAAATAATATGGCAGATAGGTTTCATCTAAATACTCAGTACAAATTGGTGGTTAGATAGTTTTTAAACTCAGTTAAAGAAATTCTGTTGTCTTGATTTTCATCCCAATTTGAAAATGAGTTTAATAGCTGAGGCTGAGCAGCAAGCTCGCTATGGGTTAAATACCCGTCGTTGTTAGTGTCTAGATGTTCAAAGCGTTGCTTTACATCAAGTGCACAGGCACTATGGCTAACAAATAGTAAAGCACCAATAAGGAGAAGCTGTATTTTCATGGTTGGCGTTCCAAGGCATATTTTAATTGCTGGCAGTAATGAAATAAAGCACTTGCCATAATTTAAATCCCAACATTAAATCCGTTTACACACTCCCTCAGGGATTATGGCAAGTGCTTTTAACTCTATACTAATAGATTAAACTTGAATCTAAACTTAAGGTTTAAAGTTTTGGAATTCTTTTTTAGAAATCATCTCGTTATTATCTTTGTCTAAATCGGCAAACTGCTTAAGTAATTGTTTATCTTGCTTTGCCTCAACAAGCGATATTTGGTCATCCATATTTTTATCTAAATGCATAAAACGTACATTTAATGGCGATGCCAGTGCGGTGGCACTAATAGCTAAAAATAGGAGCGAAAAAGCACCAATTAGTTGTTTCATGAATGTACTCCTTTATTTTATAAACAGCTTAAATTCGTTTAGAGATATGAGTCCGTTTTCATCGGTGTCTATCTGTGCAAAGTTCTCATGTAATAAAGCATCTTCACCTGCTTCAGCTTCACTTAATGTGCCATTACTGTCTTTGTCTAAACGATTAAATTCAGCATCTACATCAAGGGCGAATAAATGAGTACTGGTTAGGCACAAACCGATAAGTGCAGCGTTCTGTAAATTGTTTTTGAACATTCCTTGGCTCTTTTTAGATTAATATTAATGTTCTCATAACAAAAATAATGCCAATATTTATTTTTATTAATAATCAGTGAGTTATGTTTTTTTTGTGATGATTGGTGCGTAATTTTTACAAGTAACTGTGTGTTTTATGCAACAATTTTGCAGTTATAAGCGTTTAAAATTTTTTAAATCAATTGCTTAACTTGTCGCTATTTAGAGACAGCAGGGCTTTTTATCCTTGATGGTTCAGCGAGTGTATAAGTTGAGCGCTTAATAATAGAACGTTTAAAAATAGTAAAGGACTTTTGTATGCCCGCAGTCATGGCTGAAAAATATAAAGCATTGATAAATTGGCGCCCCAATTTAATTGGCCAATTTGTAATGAGCATGCTGTTGTCGCTGTTGCCCTTATCTATAGTGGTTATTGTGTTTTTAAATGTATTAAATAAGCAATTAGCGGTCACTCAGCAAATTGTGAGTAATAATTACCAAGTAACTAAGTCGTTTAATCTGCTTAAGCAAGAGCTTAATAGTTTAGAAAGGGCAACAAGACAAAACTGGGTATTAAAGAGCGACTCACTCGATAAGCTAATCGTAGATAAATGGCAATCATCATTGCAAAACATCAATGAGCTAAAACAGCTTTCAAATAACCAAGCAAATACACACCAATGGCAACGGCTAACGGATACTTTGCAAACGGCGCATACTCAACTTGTGGTTGAAGCGCGTCAACAAGCTGAGTTATTTGTGCCAATCAGCGAAATATTAGCGGAGCTAACATTGTGGTTACGTGAGGAAAATGAAGCCAAAATCACTCAAAACCAAATTAAGCTCACAAATTTACAAGCTTCCTTTATAAACTGGTTGATTGCACTTACGCCTTTAACGCTGCTTGTTGGCGGCGGTTTTTTGTGGCGCATAAGCGGGCGCTTAAAAAGCTTAACCTCAGTGATTGATAAATTAGGCCAAGGAGATTGGCAGCAAAAAATATCGGTGCAGGGATCAGCTGAACTCATAGAGTTAGGTAACAAGTTACAGTGGGTGCAAGCGCAGCTGCATATGTTAGAACAACAAAAAGATACATTTTTACGCCACGTTACTCACGAATTAAAAACCCCTTTGGCTTCTATGGTTGAGGGCACTGAATTACTAGCCGATGAAATCGTTGGCCCCATCAACAACGAGCAAAAAGCGGTACTTGGGCTGATCAGTCAATCGATGGTGAGGCTACGTACTATGATAGACAGTTTATTGAGTTATAACGCCATTCGCACCAGTAAAGACAACGTCAGTGAAGTGGAATTTAATCAGCTAATAAAAAAGGTAAATAACCACTTTGAGCACCGCTTAAATGCGCGAGAACAATCGCTTATTTGGCACAATAGTTTACCTAATATTTCTCTTAGTTTGCCACGGGAGTTAATTGAAATGATTTTAATTCAGTTAATTTCCAATGGCTTAAAGTTTTCTCAGCCAAACCAAGTCGTTACTATTAGCTTGAGTCTAGAAAATAACGGCCTAAATATGCAAGTAGCAGATGAGGGTTGTGGCATTAAAGAGCATGAAAGAGATCATGTTTTTGGGGCGTTTTATCAAGGTAAACATACCAAAGAGATTAGCTTACAAGGCAGTGGTTTAGGCCTTACTATAGTCAAAGAGTCAGTTGAACAGTTACATGGGCAACTAAAAATTGAGCATAATGAGCCGCAAGGCTGTCGATTTAATACTGTCATCCCCTATAAAAATAAAGGAGTTAAATAATATGTCTGCGCGTTTAATGGCTATTGTATGGCTAACCAGCAGTCTTGTTTTTTTATCTGGGTGTGAAATAACAAACACTCAAATACAGGGTGAATCAGCATTAAATGTACCCTCTCAGCCAGATAGCAAAACGAATCAGCCAAATCCCAAACCTCGGCCAAAATCAGAGCCAATATATCCCTCTGCAGCGCAAGTTATTGCTTGGCATGCCAATCAGTGCGGTGGTTTTAAATTAGCGCCTAGCAATGAAACCTACTTAGGGGAGCAAGCACTGAAAGCGTTTTTTAGTACAGCATGTTTAAAGCTTAGTAGTGACCCCAATACTGTGATGAGTCAATTACTTAAGCTGGATCAGGCGTACTATTGGCCCGATGATATAAAGCACTATTTATGGCTGCAAAAACAGCACGTATTAATGCAAATAGATGCAAAAAAACAACAGCAAGCATTGAACGCCAAAATGCAAAAAACCTTGTCGTCATTAGCCGCAATTGAACAGCAACTTTTACTACGTGAAGAAACCAAGGAGCAGTAACTATGTCAGTCACACTTCCATCAAGTGCTAAAGTTTTACTCGTTGATGATGATGCCAGCTTGCTGCAATTACTGGCGATTCGAATTCAATCAAAGGGTTATGAAGTAACGACCTGTGATAGTGGTATGAACGCATTACAACTACTTAAAAACCAAGTGTTTGATGCGGTGATCACCGATTTAAGAATGGATGAAATGGACGGCATGGCGCTGCACCGACAATTGCAAAACCGCTACCCTGCGTTGCCTGTTATTATGATGACGGCTCATGGATCTATCCCTGATGCGGTAGAGGCCACCAAGCAAGGTATTTTTGCCTTTATCACAAAACCCGTTGATAAAGATGAGCTGTTTGACAGCCTAGCTAAAGCCATTGAGATACATGGGGTTAATAATGATGAAGTCGCCCCGCAGAGTAATATTGTCACCCGCAGTGGCGCTATGCTGCATTTGCTAGAGCAAGTGAAACTATTAGGGCCTACACAAGTTAACGTGCTTATTTCTGGTGCCAGCGGTACCGGCAAAGAGTTGCTTGCGCAGGCGATTCATCAGCATAGCCATGTTAGTGATGGTCCATTTGTGGCAATAAACTGTGGGGCCGTGCCTGGTGAGCTATTAGAATCAGAGCTATTTGGTCACAAAAAAGGGGCATTTACAGGAGCTGTAAAAGATCATCAAGGCCTATTTCAGCAAGCGCAAGGCGGTACCTTATTTTTAGACGAAATTGGTGATATGCCGCTTAATTTACAAGTTAAGTTGTTGCGTGTGCTGCAAGAAAAAACCATTCGCCCAGTGGGCTTTCAAGAAGAAATTCCTATTAATGTGCGAATTGTTTCTGCAACCCACAAAAACCTACCTGAAGCGATTAGTAATCAACAGTTTAGAGAAGATTTATACTACCGGTTAAACGTCGTAAACTTAAAGTTGCCCCCGCTGTGTGAACGCCGTGAAGATATTAGCTTATTAGCCAACTTTTTTAGTGCCAACATCGCAAAGCGTATGGAGCAAAAAGAAAAGCGCTTTGCAAACGATGCCATGCATGCCCTAGTAAGGTATGATTGGCCAGGTAACATACGTCAATTACAAAATGTAGTGGAGCAAGTGGTTGCGTTGACTCCTAGTGAGGTTATATCTGAACATTTAGTGCTTAGTGCCCTAAACAGTAATGAAAGCAACGTTGAGCCATTATCACTTAATGAAGCTAAAAAAGAGTTTGAACGAGACTATGTAATTAATACCCTGAAAATGGCAGGAGGCAATGTGGCAGAAGGCGCCAAACTTGCCAAGCGTAATCGTTCTGATTTTTATAAGTTGATTAAAAAGCATGAGATTGACGTAGATGGTTTAATTTAATTGGTTTTTAAAAGGAAGTGAGCATGCAGTTATTCATGGTGTATTTAGGTGGACGCATTCAAGGTTGTCACATAGAAATGCACGACGTACGTTTTGTGGTAGGCCAAAATATTGAGCAAACCTATACCAAACTAAAAAGCCAATGGGTGGGTGATAAAAACAGTGTACACATGGATAGCTACATGGCGGTTAATCATATTGATGGTTATAAAATCGAGGTGGTTGATAGTTATGTAGAGCAAAATAAGCAACTTTATTTTGTTAACTTAGGTGCTTACAGAAGCGACTCAATGGCAGAGCAACACGACTTTGCTTTGTATGTTGCCAGCAGTAGTGAAGAAGCGAAACAACGCGCTAAAAATGACTTATTAGCAGGGCTGAGTCATCTTCATAAAGATGATTTATATGATGTTGATGACTGCTTTGCGATTGATTTACTCGATAGTCAGCTTAATATTAAGCTAACCCCAAGCGGCCAAGCACAACCAATTAAACCGGACTGGTTTGGTTATCATGTATTATAGTTGCTAAGCATTTGTTTGGATATTGTGTGAAAAAGTATGCGTTTATACTTTTGCTAGTTGGCTTAAGTGGCTGTAAATCACTGTCGGGTTTACCGCCCGTTGTTGATTTAAATAAACTGGTAAAGCAAGTAAAAAACGACCCTACCAATGTGGTTGCAATTCACAAGCAAGCACAAAAAACACACCGCTCTATTAAAGCACAGGTTGGTAGCGTAAAACAGCTTTTAGCCGCATTAGAAAGCGTTGTTGGGCGCAAGTGGGGTAAGCAAAATACGCAACAGCCTAGTGCAAAAAAATACGTCAAATACAGTAATGATTACCAAGCTCGTGCCATTATTGATTTTGAGCAAGGCACTGTAAAAGTAGAAACCATCGCGTTAAAAAATACAATAAGCTTGTTACAGCAGGCCATTGTTATGACCCTACTGACCTCCAGCGACCCCGATAAAACCGATATTTTTACCAGCGAAGCCCCCATATTAGAAGGCGAACCATTTTTATATCAACAAGTACTCGACCAAGATAAGTTACCAATAAAATACTCTTGGCGAGCGAACCGGTTTGCGCGTTATTTAGTAAATAATAACTTAAAAAAGCAACGACAATATGGGCATCTTATTTCGTCGGTTAGCTTTGATTTAGTGGAGCAAAACACCCATTTAAGAAAGCAAAAGTACAGTGATTATGTGCTGGCGGCTGCAAAAAAATATCAAATATCGGCAGCGCTTATTTATGCCATTATTGAAACCGAAAGTAGCTTTAATCCACATGCGGTGAGCTCATCAAACGCATATGGATTAATGCAAGTGATCCCCGCAACTGCAGGGCGGGATGTGTATCAAAAAATTAAAAAAGTACCCGGGCAGCCAACCAAAGCAGTGTTGTTGAATCCAAAGCATAATATTGATATTGGCAGCGCGTATTTAAGTATTTTAAAAAATAACTACTTACATAAAATTAATACTGATAAAAGTAAGCACTTTGCCATGATCTCGTCTTATAACGGTGGGGCGGGTAATGTATTGCGCATTTTTAATAAAAATAGAAGTGTGGCGTTTTCACAAATAAATCAGCTTACTTCAAGCCAATTTTATAACATTCTCACCACTAAGCACTCTCGAGCGGAATCAAGACGCTACCTATATAAAGTCACTAAAGCAGAAAAAAACTATCAGTAACTTATTTACTCATCACTTTCTTGTTGTTCACTTTTAGCGGCCATTTTAAAGGCTACTATTACTAAGCCAAACATAGCAAATGGAATCGCAGCTAATAGGTATTCGACCAAATGACTGTCTTGAAAATTAGCTTGCAGCAAAAAATGCCCCGCAACACACATAATAATAACGATCAAAAGGATGGGCAGTAACCTAAGTTCTTTTTTTGCTGAGTGTTTTTTCATTAGTTAAGATGAGTTGAGGTATAAAAAATAATGCACTATTGTAATGAGCTTACTAAAGCTTGGCAAACAACACTGATTTTTAAATTGCGATTAGGTATGATTAACATCAAAGAAAACCTTAAAAGTAGTGGTTGGGGATAAAGTGCAACAAAGCTTAAAGCAAGTTTACCTAGTTGGCGGAGCAGTACGAGATAAACTGCTAAACATACAATCAAAAGATAACGATTACGTTGTTATTGGTGAAACGCCAGAGGTTATGGAAGCGCTTGGGTTTTTACCCATTGGCAGCGACTTTCCCGTTTACTTGCACCCAAAAACCAAAGAAGAATATGCACTAGGGCGCACTGAGCGTAAAAGTGGTAAAGGTTATACCGGCTTTGTGGTGGATGCGAGCCCAAACGTAACCCTTGAAGAAGACTTAGCACGCCGAGATTTAACCATTAACTCTATGGCACTTGACGAAAACGGCACTATTATTGACCCTTTTAATGGTCAAGATGATTTAAAAAATAAAGTGCTGCGCCACACCACCCAAGCATTTGTAGAAGACCCGGTTCGGGTATTACGTATTGCCCGTTTTTTAGCCCGTTATGGTAGTGAATGGTCTATTCATCCAAGTACTACTGCATTAATGCATGAGCTTAAAAATAAAGGCGAGCTGGAACATTTAGTGCCAGAGCGCGTGTGGTTAGAAACTGAAAAAGCGCTTGGTGAAAAACACCCAGAGCTTTATTTTCAAGCATTAGATGGCTTAGGTATTTTTCCTGAAATTGAACAGATGAAAAACACCCCACAGCCGGCAAATCATCACCCCGAGGGCGATGTGTTTGTACATACTATGTTAGTCCTTAGGCGAGCAGCCGATTTAAACTTTAACCTAGAAACCCGGTTTGCTGCTTTAACTCATGATTTTGGTAAAGCGCTCAGTTACAAAAAACAGGGGAATTTACGCGGCCATGAACGTGAAGGGGTTGCGGTGGTTGAGGCCTTTTGTGAACGGCTAAAAGTACCTAATCGCTTTCGTGATATCGGTGTGCTCACCAGTGATAACCATACGCTTTGCCACACGCTTGAACAGTTAAGGCCGCAAACTATTCATAAATTAATCGTCACTAATTTAAATGCATTAGTGCACCCAGAGCGTTTTATTGCCTTTACTCAAGCGTGCCAGTGTGATGCACAAGGGCGAGGCGAAACGCTGGTAGATAAGCCTTATCCACAAGCCGCTAAATTACGTGCAATTCACAATGAACTACAAAAAATGGATAAAAAACAAATTGTGCAACATGCACTTAAAAGCGGTAAAAAAGGCCCTGAAATAGGCGAAACGGTCAAGCAGGCAGAAATAGACTGTATTAAAGCGTTTTTACAGCTTAATGGCTAACTTGTAAGGTTTGTGTAGTTAAGCACTACGAGCTAAAGCCTCAGCTTGCATGGCTTGTTTATTACTTACCTTGTGCTTTTTAGTCGCGCCCTGTTGAGCATGGTTATTGGCTGCATTAGGACGATATAAATCGAGAATAAACTCTATTTCTTCGGGTTCTAGTAACTCTTTCATTCTGACTCCTCCTAGGTGAGTAGACTAAGACTGAGCGAATGAATTAAAAGTGAATCGTTACACTTGAGTGTGAATTAAATTGTAACTGCAAAGCTTTAAAATAAAGCGGTTTATAATTAAACCGCTTTTTGTTTAATTATTTAAAGGCAGGTTCACGGTAAACACCACTCCATTGCCTTGCTCATTATTGTGTGCTGTTACTGTGCCGTTATGGTAATCACACACCAGCCTGACAATATAAAGTCCTAAACCTAAATGCGGTTGTTGCTGCATTTGCTGGCTGCGCACCGATACCATAGAATCAAAAATATGTTCAGTAAGCCCCTCAGGCAACAAAGTACCTGTATTACTTACCGTTAATGTTGCTTTGTTTTCGCTTTGCTTCAGACTGACTTCAATCGCGGTGTTAGCTTCACTAAATTCCAAGGCATTATTAATTAGCTTATCGAGCAGTTGCGCTATAAATTCAGGGGTACCTTGCATTGGCAGTGTGCATTGGCAAATGTTGAGTGTAAATAACTGGTTAGGATAAGTAAGTTGGTAGCCCTGCATACAGCCACTAATTACTTTTTGTAAATCAAACAGCTCTGGCTCATTACTTTGAATGCTTTGCTCAAGTCGGGTTGCTTCACTCATAGTGGTAATTATTTTACCTAAACGCTCAACTCCTTCACTGGCACGCTCAAGGTATTTTTGACTCAGTTCACTTTGCTGCAAGCTTTGTAAGTTCTCAAGTGATGAACGTACAACCGCAACCGGCGTGCGCAGCTCGTGAGATAAGCGCGACGACATATTTTCTAAATAATCGGTATACCCTCCAAGGCGACTCACTATATTTGAAAAGCTACGCGATAAATCGCCAATTTCGTCATTGGCATCGCTGTAATTTATATGGCCTGTTACCCGCCCTTGGGCATCAATAGCTTGCTCTGCTGTATCGCGTAGTCGCCTAATACGACTTGATATACGTGAGGCAAAAAAGAACAAAGTGACTGTGCCAATTAACATGACCGCCAAAATCACATTAAACAGTTTTTCCAGCGATTTATTACGCAGTGTACGCACGCCATTGGTGGTTTCTTCAGCTATAACTGCGCCAATAACCTTATCCTCAATCCAAATAGGATACGCAGCCGATAATATCACCGCTTTGTTATCGGGGGTGAGTCGCCAAGACGAGGCCGGTTGGCCTTTGAGTGCTTTGGCTAAATGAGCGCCTTGCATTGAAGCTACATCGTGTAAGGTATCTATAAACTCATCTTCGGGACGGGTTAAAATTTTATAGTACAAAGGATGCAAATAGGTCTGTTCAAAGCGCTGCCACGCAGTTTTTGGCGCTTGATTTTTTAGCCCATCGGCCCATACGCCATCGGCATTTTGAATACTGCCCGATTGCGCTAATACACGGTGATGATTATCGACCACCCATATGCGACTGCCGCTGTGTCCCATGCCTTTTAATATACGGTTTATTTCAGGGGAGGGCACCAGTACCGAACCTAAATCATTCGGGTTATTTAAGTTCGATGTAGACATTATACTAGGGGTTTGGTTTGGCTGTTTACTATCAACATCAGCAATGGCAAACCCCAGTTTATTGCCAAGCATACTCAAAGGAAAGCGCAGCTCAAGGTTGTAACCTGTTTCAGTTTTTTTAAAGAAACCCTGAATTTTAGTAAAAGGCATTTTACTGTAGGCATCAAATGCGTTGACCCAGCCATCTTGGCGCGGAGCAATAATATAAGTATTAAATTGTCCATCAGGATTTTTTAGGCCAATTTTTATGTAATCGTTATTGGTAATGCTGAGGCTGTTTTTAGCACGGTAAATTACAGTGTCATCTGTGACTTTAAATACAGCATATAAGTAATTATCAAACTTACCTACCATATGGCTAAATGATAAGTTGCTCAGTTGATGGTTATCATTGGCTGTTTGTAAGTAGCGTTTATCATAAAGCCAAAACAGCGATTGATAAGCGTCCCAGTCGTTGAGTTTGCCATCGAGTTGAATCGGGCTTTTTAAATTATAAGCATAGAGATCGCGACCTTTTACCACCTGATCTAAAAAGTTGGTTTGTTCGTCAAATAAAGCGGGGCGTTCATGCAGGGCCGTGGCCAGTGCGCGTGTAGTGCCTACCAACGTTTTTTCTTGGCCTTGGCGTAAAAACTTTTCCATTTCCCATACATATTCGTAGCCAAGCCATGGCAACAAAAATAAAAAGCACGAAAGTAGGATAAATTTACTGCGTAGGCCAAATCTCAGCATGTGGGTTGCTCCCACCTATAGCCCATGCCATACACGGTATCTATACAGTCAAACTGGCTATCGAGTGCTATAAACTTTTTACGAATACGTTTTACATGCGAGGTAATGGTGCTGTCGTCTACATAAATTTTAGCATCGCTCATTAACTCATTACGGCTTTTAACGTGCCCTGGTCGCTGGGCGAGTGAATGCAGCATCCAAAATTCAGTCACGGTTAAATCAACTAACTGGTGTTGCCAAAGCACCTGCATGCGTTGCGTATCGAGCGTTAGTTGGCCACGTGTTATCAGTGCGTTAGCATCGGCGGGTTGCTCTAATGCTTCCATACGGCGAAATAGTGCGCCAATACGCGCAGCTAAATGGGCTAAGCTAATATCTTTGGTTAAGTAGTCGTCGGCGCCCATGCGCAGGCCACATACGGTGTCTATTTCGCTGTCGCGAGCAGTTAAAAAAATAATTGGTAAGGTTTTAGACAGTGAACGCAGTGTTTGGCACAGTAAAAAGCCGCCATCTATTTCATGGTCTAAACCAATATCAACAATGGCTAAATCGGGAAGCGCTTCTTTAAAGGCCGCTTCTGCTTGAGCGCGGTTTTCATAACCACTCACCTGATAGCCTTGAGCGCTCAGCATTTCTATGTAGTTTTCGCGGATTGCGGTTTCATCTTCAATGATGGCTATTTTCTTCATTTTTATTAATTACTCATATTGACTTAGGCGCACTATAGCGAAGTTTTTGCGCTAAGTACGGTTAAAAACACAATTGCCATTTTTTTGCCACAATTGCTCAGCAGTTTGCCATTTTTGATCCCCTTTGTTGCCACTTCATGCTGTTTTAATACAACTATTGAAATTACAGATACAACGCAAGTGCCAACCAATAGCTTGCCAACCATTATTAATAGTAAGGAATAGACCATGAAGAAAACATTAATCGCACTCACACTTGTTAGCACTTTTTGCGCTCCTGCTTTTGCCGCGGATACTCCATCGAAAGAAGCAAAAAAGGAAACCATAGTCGGCCTAAGCACAGGTGCCATTATCGGTGGCGTTGTTGGTGGGCCTATTGGCGCGTTTGTAGGTGCATTTGCTGGTGGCTTAATTGGCGATGCCAAGGTGGCTGAGCAAACCATTGCTGAGCAGCAACAAGCTTTAACTGTAATGGCAGAGAAAACCAACGACTACCAGCACGTACTTAATCATAACAGCCACCTAGAGGCGCAACTTGAACTACTGGCGCAGCAAAATGAGCAACTAACGCAATCACAGCTTAATAATTTATTGGCAATGACGGTGCAATTTAAAACAGGCTCTAGCGATATTGCTCCTCATTTTGCCAAGCAGCTTGATCAATTAGTTGCGTTATTAAAAAGCCAACCGCAACTCGCGCTTGATTTAAGTGGCTTTGCCGATCAGCGTGGTGAAGAGCAAGCAAACTTATTACTTTCAAAAGCCAGAGTAAACGCCGTACAAAGTTACTTAATTAAACAGGGAGTAAGCCATACACGTTTGAGCACACAAGCGTTTGGCGAGCAACAAAGCATAGCAAACAGTAACACCCTTGAAGATAACTTTTTTGACAGACGCGTTACTCTCACTACTCGTGCGTTAAATCAGTCAAGTAATCAAACCGCAAGCAATTAACAACGTGCGTTCGAGGGAGTGATTTATGTTGAGTAAACCCACCAAAGTGCTTACCAAGGTAAGCCTTTTTATTTTTATTATTATCGTGCTTTTAGCCAGCTTTAAAAGCCATGCGCAGTCGCCAAAACTATCCTTGTTTGATAGCCAAGGAGTGGCGGTTAACCCTGGGGTGATTTTAAAAAGCGATGCAAAAATGACCCTAACAGGACTAATTAATCATGTTGTAGTAACGCAGCACTACATAAATGAAAATCCTTTTGCAGTAAATGCACGTTATGTTTTTCCTTTACCCGATGAAAGTGCCGTGCAAGCAATGACCATGCGTATTGGTGAGCGAGTGATTCACGGTAAAATAGCAAAAAAACACCAAGCAGAAAAACAGTACCAAGCTGCCAAAAAAGCAGGCAAACAAGCTTCATTGCTGCGACAGCAGCGTGCAAATATGTTTATTACAAATGTGGCAAATGTAGGGCCAGGAGAAGAAATAGTTATAACGCTTGAATATCAAGAGATTATTGATTACCAGCATGGAACCTTTGCGATTCATTTTCCAACCACAATAACGCCACGGTATCATGCAACAACAGGGAAACTGAACGAAGAGCAAGATAAGCGTACGGTAAAAAGTGATCATACATCTTCGTTTACTCCACAAGGATGGTTAAGCCCTATTTATACAAAGCAAACCAATGAGGCGGCTAATGCCAGCGATTTAAGCTTAACAATTAACATGGATATAGGCTTAGAATTGGTTGATATAAACGCTAAGTACCATCAGGTAAATATTGAAAACTCTGCGTTTGGGCAATACAGCATTGTGCTAAAACCACAGCAAGCAATAAATAAAGACTTTGTACTGGAGTTTAAGCCACTACAAAAAGCGCAAGCTCAAGCCGCACTTTTTACTCAGCAAGCAAAAAATGGTGAGCAGTTTGCGTTAGCGATGTTGATGCCGCCAAGCGATCAGTTTACCCAGTCTGAGCGTTTGCCGCGTGAAATGGTGTTTGTGGTTGATACCTCGGGCTCTATGCATGGGCAGTCTATGGAGCAAGCTAAAAAAGCACTGTTTTACGCACTCTCGTTACTTGATAGTGATGATAGCTTTAATATTATTGGCTTTAATAATCAGGTTACTGCCATGAGTGATACCCCTTTAGTTGCTAGTGACTTTAATTTACGCCGTGCAAGGCGCTTTATTTATAACTTGCAAGCCGACGGTGGTACTGAAATACAAGGTGCGCTTGATGCCGTACTTAATGGTGCGCAGTTTGAGGGTTTTGTACGCCAAGTGGTGTTTTTAACCGATGGTAGCGTGAGTAACGAAGATGAGTTATTTAAAAGTATTGCGCGCACTTTAGGTGACAGCCGCTTATTTACCGTCGGCATTGGTAGCGCACCTAATCGCTTTTTTATGCGCCGCGCTGCTGATATAGGTAAGGGGTCTTATACCTTTATTGGTAGCACCTTTGATGTGCAGCCAAAAATGCAGCAGTTGTTTGATAAACTCGCTCACCCGGCGATGACTAATTTAGCGTTAACAAATACAAATGGAGACAGCTTAGATTTTTGGCCCTCCCCATTACCGGATCTGTATTTTGCTGAGCCTATTATGGTGGCTATTAAATTAGATAATACCGATACAATTACTTTTACGGGGCAAACAACGCATGGTGAGTTTAAGGTTAAGCTTAATTCGCAAGCAAGCTCAAAAGCCACAGGAATTGATAAGCTCTGGGCACGTCAAAAAATAAAGTCATTATTGCTATACAACCAACAAAGTGTTGTAAAACAGCAAGTGCAGCAACTTGCGCTTGAGCATCAATTACTTAGCCCATTTACTGCGTTTATTGCCATAGAAGAGAGCACCATTAAAGAAGTTGCTAAACAAACTACACAAGTGGCTAATTCAATGCCGCAAGGAATGAGTATGCGCTTGCCGCAAACTGACGGGCAAAGCAAAATGCATATTGTGTTTGGAGCTTTAATGCTACTAGGTGGCCTGTTGTTAGTAAGGCGCTGTAAATGAAAAAGTGGTTGAGCATAGGTTTACTAGCCTTAGGACTGAGCCTATTCGGCCATGGTGCATATATGCAGGCAAAGGCATGGCTTGCACAAGTGTTAATAGAGCAAGCATGGCAAACAGCCCTTAAATCACCCAATAAAAAAATTAAGCCGTGGTTTTATGCTGATAGTTACCCAGTGGCACAAATAATATGGCCAAAGCATAATAAACGACTAACCGTGCTCGATGGTGCAAGTGGTAGAAATTTAGCGTTTGCGCCCAGCCATTTTTTAGCTGCGGGGGAATTAGGTGGGGCTGATGTTGGTAATTCGCAAGGAGCACTTATTGCTGGCCACAACGATACCCACTTTGCGTTTTTAAAAAACGCTAAAGTGGGGGAGCAATTTTCTCTGCAATTACAAAATGGCAAAGTGCAGCATTATTCAGTGACACATGTTGAGGTGATTAATCAGTACAACACCGATTTTTTGCATCAAGCAGGGCTGTATTTACTGACCTGTTACCCTTTTGATTCGCTGGCCTCGGGTACCGATTTAAGGTGGCTAGTGTCGGCTGAAATATCCTCACCCGAGGTAGCGTTAGGAATATCGACCACTAGTTCTTGATGGCGTTGGCTTATCATTACGCCTATAAACACCACAAATATGCTGAACCACTGGCCAAGTGTCAGTACTTCGTTAAGAATAATGGCTGACAAAATTAAAGTGAAAATTGGAATTAAATTAGAGTAAGCCGCTGCGGTTAACACCGACACTTTACTAATCGCGTAGTTGTACATGCCGTACCCACCCAAAGTGACACAAGAGCCTAAGTACAAAATGCTCATTAGTGCGGTTAAATCGTGTTGGTTTTCGCTGGGTAGGTCAATAAATAATAAAAACGGAGCAAAAAACAAACTACCACTCACACCTTGCAGAGCAATCAATGTGAGTGGGGAGTAGCGGTTAGCTAAATGCTTTATACACACGGTGTAAAATGCAGCGCACACCATGGCCATTAATTCTAAAAAATTCCCTAATAACGGGTTTGGTGCTTGGCTTGAACTCGGTGAGAGCAAGGTCAATAAAATACTGCCGCCAATACACAGCGTAAAACCCACCACAATAGCTTTACTAATGTATTCTTTGAGCATAAAAAAGGCTAATAACGCCACAATAATAGGTAAGCAAGACACAATAACCCCAGCCTGAGATGCAGAGGTGTACTCCATTGCGTGGCCTTCAAATAAAAAGTACAAACAAGGCTCTGCCAGCGACATACCTAATAAATACTTCCAATCGCCTTTTAAATATTCAAAACGAATTACGTAACGCCATAAACATAACGAAATCAGTAAAGTGGTGAGCATACGTAAAAATATCACCAAGGCCGGATCATAAATCGCAATCGCGTATTTAAGTGCAATAAAGGAGCTACCCCACAAAAAGGTGGCAATAATTAAACATAAACTGGCAGGCATAAGGTGTAATTTAATCGGTTGAATATAGTGCGATCCTAGCACGCAGAGGGGGTGCTTGAATATTTTTTACTTGTTCAAAAATACCGAACTGGTATAAATAAATTCATCATTTATTGCGCTAAGTAAAAAACATGCAAAGGGATCAGGTAGTAGTTGTAAAGCTAGGTACAAGCGTACTCACTGGCGGTACCGATAAGTTAGACAAAGCACATATGGTGGAACTTGTTCGCCAATGCTGTGAGCTAAAAAAGCAAGGTCACCAGGTTATTTTAGTTTCTAGTGGTGCGGTTGCCGCAGGTCGCGAACAGTTATTAAAACCCTGTGGGCGCACATTAATAGACAAACAAATGTTGGCCGCCATTGGACAGGGGCAGCTCATTCATATTTGGCAAAGTTTATTTGCGTTGTATGGTGTTAACGTGGGGCAAATGCTACTAACGCGCGCCGATGTTGACGACAGAGAGCGTTATTTAAATGCCCGCGATACTCTCAATGCCTTATTAAATTATGATGTTGTGCCGATCATCAATGAAAACGACGCGGTTGCTACCAGTGAAATAAAAGTAGGTGACAACGATAACTTATCGGCATTAGTGGCTATTTTGGCCAATGCCGATAAATTACTATTGCTGACCGATCAACAAGGGTTATTTACCAGCGATCCGCGCACTGACATTAACGCCACCTTGATTGATGAAGTTACCCATATTAATGATGAGTTACGCCAACTTGCGGGTGGCAGCGGTACAAACCTAGGCACAGGGGGTATGGCAACCAAACTACAGGCAGCCGATATTGCCAGAAGAGCTGGGGTTGAGGTGATTATTGCCAAAGGCGCGGATGAAAATGTAATTTTAAAATGCATGAGCGAGCAACTGCCAGGCACCCGTTTTTTAAAACTTACCGCCCCTAAAGATGGTCGAAAAAAATGGTTATTGGCAGGGCCTAAAAGTAGTGGCCAAATTTTAATTGATGCCGGTGCGGTGCATGCATTGCAATCTAAGGGGGCTAGTTTACTTGCTAAAGGTATTACGCGTGCAATAGGTGAATTTGAACGTGGAGATTTAATTAACTTAATTGATGTAAACCAGCAAATTATTGCACGGGGGTTAACGCGCTTTAGTCATCTTGAAATCGATAAAATAAAAGGCGCACATTCTAATCAAATCAGCCATTTACTTGATTACGATAGCGGCGTGGAAGTGCTACACAGAGATGATATGGTGGTGTTGTAATTAAGCACTTTTTTAACGATATAGCGCAACGTATAATCCGCTTATAGTGTTGCGCTTTTTTGTGTTAAAATCTTGCACCTTAAATTTGTTGTAAAGAGTATTGAAGATGAAATTAGTTCGCTGGGTTTTAGGTTGTATCATCTTATTTTTTAATTTTGTTTTTACGCCGCGTAGCAAAAAACGTGATCCGCAAGAGCAAACTAAGCTTGATCAGCAAACCGCACAATTTAAGCTCTATCAATTCAAAGCATGCCCTTTTTGTGTAAAAGTGCGCCGTTCAATTAAGCGTGAAGGCTTAAAAATTGAAACACGCGATGCAAAAAATGATGAGCAATACCGCCAAGAGCTATTAGAGCAAGGCGGAAAAGTTAAAGTACCTTGTTTACGTATTGAGCAAGATGGCCAAGTTAAATGGCTTTATGAATCAAACGATATTATTGCTTACTTAAACAAAGTAGCCGCTTAAAATATTTATTGGTATTTCATACCATCTCACTTATTAAAAGAGACATTACCATGACAATTCGTACCCGTGTTGCTCCGTCACCAACTGGTGACCCGCATCTTGGCACCGCTTACATTGCCTTATTTAACTACTGTTTTGCTAAACAGCAAGGCGGTGAATTTGTACTTCGTATTGAAGATACTGACCAAGTTCGCAGCACACCAGAATCTGAACAAGCCATCATGGATAGCTTACGCTGGTTAGGCCTTGAGTGGGATCATGGTCCTGATGTAGGTGGTGAGTTTGGTCCATACCGTCAATCTGAGCGCAGTGATTTATATAAAAAATACGCTCATCAGTTAGTTGAAGACGGCAAAGCATTCTACTGTTTCGCAACCAGCGAAGAACTGGACCAAATGCGTGAAGAGCAAATGGCCGAAGGTCTGCGTCCTAAATACGATGGTCGTGGCTTAAACCATACAGAAGATGAAATTAAAGCAAACCTAGCTGCTGGTAAACCGTACGTTATACGTATGAAAATCCCAAGCGAAGGTACCTTTAAGTTTAACGATTACCTACGCGACGAAATTGAGATCCCGTGGGAAAACGTAGACATGCAAGTGCTATTAAAAGCAGATGGTTTTCCAACGTACTTTTTAGCTAACGTGGTGGATGATCACCATATGCAAATTAGCCATATTTTCCGTGGTGAAGAGTGGATAAACTCAGCGCCTAAGCTATTAAAACTGTATGAAGATTTTGGTTGGGAAGCACCCGTACTAGGTCACTTACCATTACTGCGTAATCCAGATAAATCAAAATTGTCCAAGCGTAAAAACCCAACGTCTATTAATTACTATAAAGAAATGGGTTACCTACCAGAAGCGGTACTTAACTACTTAGGCCGCATGGGTTGGTCAATGCCTGATGAGCGTGAAAAGTTCACCCTTAATGAAATGATTGAACATTTTGACATGAAGCGTGTATCGCTTGGTGGCCCAGTATTCGACGTAGACAAGTTAAGCTGGTTAAACGGTATGTGGATCCGCGAAAACTTAACTGATGCAGAGCTAATGCAGCGTTTTGTTGACTGGAAATTTAATGGCGACATGCTTGCTAAAGTATTACCAGAAGCTAAAACGCGTATAAATACGCTCTCTGACATGGTTGATTTAGCAGGGCACTTTGTAGGCGGTATCCCGACTTACGATCCTGCGCTATTAACAGCCGGTAAAGCTGACGAAGATGTTATTCGCCAAGCATTACAATTTTTTGTATGGCAGCTAGAAGGCTTACGTAGCTTTGAAAAACCAGCTATTTTTGCAATTGCAAAAGAAGTAGCCACCTTCCACGAGCTTAAAATTAAAGACTTCTTAGAGCCAATATTTGTTGCAATCACAGGTAAAACATCGTCTACCTCTGTACTTGATGCAATGGAAATTTTAGGGTCTGACCTATCGCGTGCACGTTTACGTGTCGCGCTTGCCCATTTAGGTATTTCTAAAAAGCAGGCTAAAAAGATAGAACGCGCATACCGCGATTACCCAAGTACGTAATCCCGTATACAGATTCAAAAGCCGCTTAATTTAAGCGGCTTTTTTGTGCCTGTAATTCTAAGATGGAGTTGCCAGCATAGGGTAAGTAAATAAGAAAAAGTGAAACACATTAACGAGCCAATGACATAAAATGGCCCATTCTAATCGGCTTGTTTTATAGTAAATATAGCCATAACCAAAACCTGCAACAGCCGCCACAAGCATATAATGAGTACCCGCTGAAAAGTGTGCCAGTGAAAATACACAAGTACTGATAGCCGGTGCGAGCAGTGCAAACCTGCTCGGGGTTATTAGTTTTGAAAGCTTAGTTTGTATCACTCCCCTAAATAATGCCTCTTCTGCAACGCAGGTAAAAAGTAGATTGATAGCTATAAATAACAACCAAAATTCAGGTACTTTTGGCGCAAATTCAACAAGGTTTAACGTTAAAGCAGTTATGAGCGCTGCTAAAATAGTGATAATTATGATTAAAGCAGGGTAGCCGAAAGTTACTGGCTTTGCCGTTTTATTTTTTGCAAAAAAATAAGCGG
This sequence comes from Pseudoalteromonas sp. TB41, assembly GCF_000497975.1. NCBI lineage: Bacteria > Pseudomonadati > Pseudomonadota > Gammaproteobacteria > Alteromonadales > Pseudoalteromonadaceae > Pseudoalteromonas > Pseudoalteromonas sp. TB41. The sequence goes on from NZ_AUTH01000090.1 coordinate 52,996, forward strand.
CCAGCATTAAACCCGCTAATGCTTTATCAAAATTAGCATACAAGGTAAATGCAATTGCGTTACTGGTGATTTGTTCATTAACAACAATTGGCAGGTTATTAAAACCCGCAAACCAATGTAAGGCCAACCCGAGTGAGGCTGTTATAAATAAAGACGTTAGAACATTACGTTTTAACGCTGAGGTTGCCAATAGCGTAAAGTGAAACAATCCCACATAAACAGCTATAACAGCAACCGCGTTTAAATTTATATATTCTTGATAATAGGCGCTAATAATACTTAGCAGCAATAAGTATCGCCATAATGGTTGGCGAAATACAGTGAGTTTACACTGCGGGAAAACACATAAAATAGCGGCAGCTAAAAAGTAAAAAGTCATTGGCAAATACTGCTTGTTGTTTGATAGGGGAAATGAGAGAAAACGAATCACATAGCGTTATAGTCTCAATTAGATAATTTTGAGCTATTAATAATTATAGGCTTGTCCGGTACAAATAACGGCTAAATCACAATTGTAGCGGGATACTGATTGGCACTGCTCTAGTGTAAATGCATTGCCACCTAAATAAAGCACATCGTTTTTAAGGGATTCTATAGCTTGTGATTTCAAACGGTTATAGCTAATTGAGGATGTTCGCGTATCATCTGATACATCGCAGCTTTCGCCTTTTATTCCACCAAGAGGGCTTGCACCTCTATCGAGAGCGTCCTGAACACTGTAAAACTGCTCTAGACCACGTTTTTTAGTGTGGCTTGAAACGTGTTCTGATAAAACCTCGTCGTCGATATTGGTTGTGTAAGTAATGTTATTACAGCCAGTTAATAATGAAACCGCGCATATTAATAAACAAAAATACTTCATTAGTTAATCCCTTAAACTCGTATTTGCCTAATTTACTTAGTTAATTAGCGAGTTGCAAATTATCATTTTTCGCCTTTATTAAACAGATTCGACCTCTCAAGATTTTTTTTCTGGTAGTATAGCTAGGTTATAAGCAGTTTAAGCAGTGAACACACTATGTTAAGTCCTTACTATCAGCAGCATGCTGATTATGTTTCAATTTCTCGTGAGCAAGGTTGTCGCTTTGCTAAATGTGTAGCCGACGACTACAACCCGCTTCATGATAAAGACGCTAAAAAGTTTTGCGCACCAGGAGACTTACTTTTTTCTCTAGTGTTAGACCGCTATGGCATTAGTGAGCGAATGGAGTTTACCTTTGCCGGTATGGTTGATGAAAATACCAAGCTAAATTTTCCAAAACAACCTGGAGAAGAGTTTGATGTAAACCATGGCGAAAAAGTAATTTTAAAGGTTAAACGCGACGGTAAAACCAGTAAATGCCCAACACTTACAAACAGTTTAATAAAAAATTATGTTGAGTTCTCAGGTGCTGCGTTCCCGCATGTAATTATTCCTTTAATGGGCAAGCAAGAGGTAATGATAAATCCTGCGCGGCCTATGATTATTTATGAATCAATGATCATTAACCTTAATAACATTGATATTAAATCACCAACCCTTGAGTTTGCAGAGCCAAGCTTTGAATACGCTGGTAAACGCGGCAAAATAACCTTGCGCTTTAATTTACTCGAAAACGGCGAAAAGGTGGGTTTTGGCGAAAAACACATGGTGGTATCGGGTATTCGTGAATACTGTCAAAGCACCGTAGATGATTTAATTGCATTTTATAATGAACGTAAAGCCACATTAAAACCAGCTTAAAGACTTCATTTTATATAGGCGCTATTTAGCGCCTTTTTTATTACTAAAGCTCAGGTATAATAGCGTTCTTTGTTATTTTAAAGCCAAGCTTATGTCTGCCACATCGTTCTCATCACTAGCCCTAGACCCGTTACTATTAACGGCAATAGAGCAAAATAATTACACTACGCCTACCGCCATTCAGCACAAAACGATACCGCCAATTTTAGCGGGCAAAGACGTGATGGGCAGCGCTCAAACTGGCACCGGTAAAACAGCCGCTTTTGTTTTGCCGCTATTACATAAGCTTTTAAATACCACTAAAAAAGACGAACCAGGCATTGCTCGTGTGGTTATTTTAACGCCCACCCGTGAACTTGCTCAGCAAGTATTTGCAAGCTTTGAAAAATACGCACAAGGTACAGATATAAAAGGTGCACTTGCCTATGGTGGCGCAAGCATTGGCCCTCAAATCAAAGCACTTAAAACAGCGCAAGTAATAGTGGCAACGCCAGGGCGCTTACTTGATCACATAGTGAAGGGCAGTGTGGTGCTTTCAAGCGTGGACTCTTTAGTATTTGATGAAGCAGACCGTATGCTTGATATGGGTTTTATTGACGAAATTAGACGAATACTGCGTCATATCCCAGGCGATCGTCAAACCTTACTGTTTTCCGCCACCTTTGATGACAGTGTATTTGAGCTGAGTAAAAAATTGCTCAAAGATCCTGAGCTTATTGAAGTTGATAAGCGCAACTCTGCTGCTGTAGAGGTTGAACAAGTTATTTACGCAGTAGATGAAGACAGAAAGCGCGAGCTGGTATCGCACATGATTGGCATGAAAAACTGGCGACAAGTGCTTATATTCACCCGCACTAAACAAATGGCTGATAAACTTGCCAAAGAAATGTGTAAAGATGGTTTAAAAACCGAATCTATTCATGGTGATAAATCACAGGGTGCTCGCGATCGCGCATTACAAAACTTTAAAGAGGGCAGTACACGTGTTTTAGTAGCCACCGATGTAGCTGCGCGCGGTTTAGATATACCGGCACTTAAATATGTAATTAACTTTGAATTACCATACATAGCTGAAGATTATGTACACCGTATTGGCCGTACAGGACGAGCTGGCGAGCAAGGGCTTGCTATGTCGCTAGTGAGTTTAGATGAGCAATGGCTGCTTGAAGAAATTGAAGTACTGCTTGATACCCGCTTAACACCACAATGGCTTGAAGGCTATGAACCTGATTTAAATAAGCCACCAAAAGATAACCGCAAAAACACTAACAAAGCGCGTAAAGATCGCGATAAAAAACGTATTACAGGGCAAAGAGCGCCGAATAGAAGACGCAAATAAAAGCTTAGGACTTCACCTAACAGGCAGCTAAGAGCGATAAGCGGTCATTGATATTGGCCAAATATCGTCGTTAATTGATTTGTTAAACTGTTCTTTGCGCATAAATTCATGAAAATGAGCGATGCGCGCATATTGTTCTATTTAACTTTTCTTTAAAGTTTTAGAAAACTTAGTGATAGTAATACCTTAGGTTATTTGTTAAAACTATATATAGTAGACAAATGAGCGTGGAGTCGGCAGAAATATGCGCGATGAGCGCACTATTAAATTGTTAGGTTTCTTGTGAAATTATTCACCCGTTCAAAAGTTCTCTTTTCTCTCTCTGGGTTAAGTTTTATATGGTTTTTAATCGTCTTCCAAAGTGAACTTTCAAACCCTGACGTCGTGTGCAGTGCAGACTTGGTTACTAAAAAAGAGTCTGTTTGCTTAATAAATAGAATGGATTCTGAACGCTTCAGAGTCACCGTAAGTTACGGTGGCTCACGCAAAACAAGTCAAGAAAAGGTAACTATCAAGTTTCTTCCAACGGAGGGCAGTACAGAAAACTGGTCATTAGTCTTAAACCCTAGATCAGCAAGCTACTCTGGGCAAACAAAACGGTATTATGGGACGCTAAACTATGGCACATTCAACAATGAGTTCCTTAAACGAGAAGCATTGACAATTCGCGCCAGCGAAAATGTTTCTTTGTTTAAAAAGTTCGAGGTCAGGGTATTAAGAAACCCAAATGGAGCAAAAGTCTATTTGTGGGCAATAGTCACTCTAATACTTCTTTTTTTGTCTATTTGGTTTAGGACCTCAATCTTTGTAGAAGGTATCGGCAGACCATTACCATATTTACTCTTTTTTTTCGTATCATTAGTATTGCTCGCGTGGGAACTGTGAAAAACCTAACAAAACACTAAAGGCGCTCGCGATGCTCGCTGGGACGCTAACACATGGGCTGCGTCACTTCGTTCCTAATTTTAGCCCATGTGTTACCGCCCCTTAGTGGGATGTTAGTTGTACATGGAGTGCCGATGTATTCTTCGATAAAGAAAGTTCTATTTAATATTGGTGGTTATTCCTTTTGGATACTATTAGTCCTCTGGGCTGGTTTGTCACTTATCCTTAAAGGCTGTGAATCTGCTTGTTACCATGAAGTAGTAAAATCTGTACCTTCCCCTAATGGGAAGCAAATAGCAGAAATATCTATTGGAGATTGTGGCGGAGCCACAACAGACTTTTTTGGTGGGGTTAACATTAAAAGCGATAACCCTAAGTTAACCGCTGAAAACGTATTTACCTTTGATGGTCGACCAGAAGAGACTGGGCTTGAGGTGCGCTGGGTTAGCGATACAGAATTAATAATTAACCTGAGCTGCACATAAGAAATGGAACTAAATGCCCTTGCGGTGATCAGATCTTTCGACCATGAAACATAAGATTACCGAGGCAAGGGCATGAATAACTTAGATGCAATTTACGTAGATGTCGATGATTTTTGTTTATTGTTTGAACCTCAGTGGCTTACACACCTAATAGAATCAGGTGAGAAGCAACGCATTAAGCCGTCTCGACTATCCTCTAGCGAAGTGATGACTATATTAATTGCCTTTCATCAATCAGGTTATCGCGACTTTAAAACTTACTACACCAAATTTGTTTGTCAGTATTGGCGACATTATTTTCCTGATTTACTCAGTTATACACGTATGTTGAAGTTACTTCAGGCCACGTTACCTGCTCTGTGTAGCTATCTGAAGCAGCGCTTTGATAAACCAACAGGCATTGCATTTATCGATTCTACTTCTCTCAAGGTGTGTCACAACATGCGTATTCCTCGCCACCAAGTTTTCGCGGGAAAAGCCAAGCGGGGTAAAGGAACAATGGGCTGGTTTTATGGGTTTAAACTTCACCTCATCATGAATGATGAAGGTGGTTTATTAGCAGTAAAAGTGACAGCTGGGAATGTTGATGATAGACAGCCGGTGTTAGATATGGTCGATAATGTTACAGGTAGTTTATACGCTGATAAAGGTTATGTATCTGCAAACCTAAAAGCGGAACTTGCTGAGCAAGGCATTGATTTTATTACAGGTCAACGAAGTAATATGAAACGTCAGCCAATATCATCTTGGGATAGAGCGATGTTATCAAAGCGTTTTATCATTGAAACAGTTTTCGACCAACTGAAAAATATGGCTCAAATAGACCATACAAGGCACCGCAGCTGCATCTCATTTATGGTTAATTTAATGGCTGGATTAATTGCCTATACCTTTCAGACTAAAAAGCCGAGTATTAAAGTGACTCGGCTTTAATTCTTATGCAGATCTGAGGTTAATTA
>NZ_AUTH01000091.1:0-25644 GCF_000497975.1 Pseudoalteromonas sp. TB41
TGCTCTTTGTGCAAATAGGTTTTAAGTTATTTATGCACCACAGAGATTAAAAGGCGCTGCGCTTTTAGAGGAAATAAAAAAGCCAACTACTATCCTGCAGCAGCGATTTTATAGACACTGCATTTTACTCGCACCTCGCAGCCCGCAGCTCGTGACCTTTAACCTTTAACCTTTAACCTAAATAATATAAAAAAGGAGCATTGCTGCTCCTTTTTAAATTTTACTTAGGTTTATTTAATATCAAACCGGTCGGCGTTCATCACTTTTACCCATGCGGCGACAAAGTCGTGTACAAAACGAGTTTTGTTATCGTCTTGAGCATAAAACTCTGCCAGTGCACGGAGTATTGAGTTTGAACCAAACACTAAATCAACCCGCGTAGCCGTGTACTTAGTTTTACCACTAGCGCGGTCAACTATGTTGTACTCGCCTTTAGCTGCAGGTTCCCAGCGGTTGTTCATGTCGGTTAAATTAACAAAAAAGTCGTTACTCAGTACGCCTACCTTGTCGGTAAATACACCATGTTCACTATTGCCATAGTTAGTGCCTAGTACGCGCATACCGCCTAGTAATACGCTCATTTCTGGTGCTGTTAGCCCCATCAATTGGCTGCGCTCTAGTAATAGCTCCTCGGCTGATACGGCATAGTCTTTTTTCAGCCAATTTCTAAAACCGTCATGAATTGGTTCTAATGGCTCGAATGACTCTGCGTCGGTCATATCATCAGTTGCATCGCCACGCCCTGGGGCAAATGGTACGGTTATATTAACCCCTGCCTGTTTAGCCGCTTGCTCTACTGCAGCGGTGCCGCCGAGCACAATTAAATCGGCCATACTTACAGGCTTAGTTAAACTCGCTTGCAGTGTTTCAAGTGCGCTAAGTACCTTGGCTAAACGCTCTGGTTCGTTACCTTGCCAGCTATTTTGCGGAGCTAGGCGAATACGGGCGCCATTTGCACCACCACGGTGATCGGAGCCTCTATAAGTACGTGCGCTATCCCATGCGGTATTAATTAAGTCGGTTTCACTTAATCCACAATTAAGTAGCTTCGCTTTTAACTCGGTTATTTCAGCGTCGCTTAGGGTGTAATCAACTGCAGGAATAGGATCTTGCCAAATTAAATCTTCACTGGGTACATCGGCGCCCAAATAACGTGATTTTGGCCCTAAATCACGGTGGGTTAACTTAAACCATGCGCGGGCAAATACGTCAGTAAAGTACTCAAAATCGTCATTAAAACGCTCAATAATTTTACGGTAAGCTGGGTCGAGCTTCATTGCCATGTCGGCATCGGTCATTATTGGGTTTAAACGAATCGATGGGTCTTCCACATCAACGGGTTTGTCTTCTTCTTTAATATTAACCGGCTCCCACTGATGAGCCCCTGCAGGGCTTTTGGTTAGCTCCCACTCGTAATTAAGCAGCAGTTTACAGTAGCCGTTGTCCCATTTAGTTGGGTGGGTTGTCCATGCGCCTTCAATACCTGAGGTCATGGTATCGCGGCCAATGCCACGGGTTTTATGGTTATTCCAGCCAAGGCCTTGCTCGTGCACATCGGCGGCTTCTGGCTCTGGGCCTAAGTTTTCTTCTTTGCCGTTACCATGCGTTTTACCTACTGTATGGCCACCGACCGTTAGCGCTGCGGTTTCTTCGTCGTTCATTGCCATACGCGCAAAGGTTTCGCGCACTTGTTCTGCGGTTTTAAGCGGATCGGGTTTACCATTTACCCCTTCTGGGTTTACGTAAATTAAACCCATTTGCACTGCCGCTAATGGGTTTTCCATGGTATCGGGTTTATCAACTTGGGTATATCGCTCATCACTTGGCGCAAGCCATTCTTTTTCTGCGCCCCAATAAACGTCTTTTTCTGGATGCCAAATATCTTCACGGCCACCGGCAAAACCAAAGGTTTTTAATCCCATTGATTCGTACGCCATATTACCGGCTAAAATAATTAAATCGGCCCATGAAAGCTTGTTGCCATATTTCTTTTTAATTGGCCATAATAAACGGCGCGCTTTATCTAGGTTGGCATTATCTGGCCACGAATTAAGTGGTGCAAAACGTTGATTACCGGTACCACCACCGCCTCGACCATCAGCTAAACGGTACGAGCCCGCAGAGTGCCATGCCATACGGATCATCAGGCCTCCATAGTGCCCCCAATCAGCTGGCCACCAAGGTTGGCTTTGAGTCATTAAATCTTTTAAATCGGTTTTAAGTGCTTCTAGGTCGAGTGAATTAAAAGCGTCGGCGTAATTAAAGTCGCTGTCGTAGGGGCTGGTTTTGCTATCGTGCTGATGAAGAATGTCTAAATTAAGTGAGTTTGGCCACCAATCTGTATTGGTGTTTTCGGTTGTAGTATTACTGCCGTGCATAACTGGGCATTTACCCGCTTTATGATTATCCATATTGAGCTCCTTTTTAAGTATAAATAAAAACGCCCATGCTTACTGCTTTTGGTATTCACCAATTGGGAGCGCTGTTATTTTTTTGCCATTATATTAGGGTCTGTTGACCTTTGTGGATTAAAATTCGTTCAAACTAGGGGCGGTTTAATCGCGGCGCGAGGTTTGTAACCTAGTGGGCTAAGTCAAAACCGAGCAACAAAGAGTAAATCGCCCCTGGGCAGAACCCTTCGGGCAGCGCCTGTTTGGAATTGATGCTGCGTTATCGCCTATTTATGGGGAATAACCACACCACATAGGCTCTGCCTTGCCTAAATACCAAACAGACTACTGCAAATTTAACCTTAAAAGGTCAACAGACCCTAATGACGTGTATGGTCTCTACTTATTCAATATACGTGTAGCTGCTTTGATACGCTAGGGCAAAGTAATGCTTTAAAACGATTACTCTCATTTATAAATATGATGATGCTGCCAATGTTTGTGCTTAGCGTAAATAAATATTAAAACTTTTTATAAAATAGATGATCGTTATTAAAAATAGCCACGTAATGTACGGTGAAGGGTTTGAAAGTGACTTAGGTTTTCTTAAGTGCACAGTGGAATACCCCCCTTCGCCATGAAATTATAGTTATAAAAGGTGTATAAGTTACTTATGCACCTTTACTTCTTTTTTATTTTTATCTATTTGAATTTAGTTAAGTAAAAATTCAGGTAGGCAAACTTACAATAGCACCTATCTCCTATTGTTCCCTTGATATGTTGATGTAGTTTTTTCCAGCCCAACTTGGGCTGGATTTTTTTTGCCTGTAATTACTGCTACTCAAGTTAATGCCAGCTTCCCTATACTCACCCTAGTACCAATGATGTGCGCATGTTAAAGTTAACAAAGCGATTAATTAATTTTTTAACTAGGCATATCAATGCGTTTTTATTTTTTACTATTTATTGTATTTATTGGTGTTTTTTCATCTGCGGTGCAAGCTGCTGATAAAAACACCGCAGCACTCAACGAGCAACAACAGCGTGAATTAGCACAGCTAGAAGCCCCTTTGTACAAACCATTACTTGAACGTTATATTCTCGACGAATTAAAGTCGGTTCGCCAAGATCAACAAAAACTGCGTGAAGACGTGACCAAACAAGTTACGCATGCACAGTTAGACACCGCCGATCGGGCGCTTACCTACACCACAGATACCATTAATAATGTATTTTTTATAATTACCGCCACCGCGTCTATTTTGGTATTAGTGGGCTGGAACTCGTTACGTGATGTAAAGAACAAAGTAGAAGATATAGTAAACACCCGAGTGAGTGTTATTACTGATGAGTATGAAGATCGCTTGAAAATATTAGAAGAAAAACTGCGAGTACGCTCTGAAGAAATACTCAGTAACCAAGAACGCATATCAATCACTAATGAAGTTCATTCGTTATGGATGCGAGCCAACCTTGAAAGTGATATTGCGAATAAAATTGAAATATTCGATGAAATTTTAAAACGTAAACCAGAAGATGTAGAAGCCATTGCCTACAAAGCGGATGCTTTACTAGAATTAAATGAGACTGAGCAAGCTATTGAGCTTTGTAATCAAGCAATTGATATAGATAGCGACTATGGTTACGCATACTGGCAGCGCGCCTGTGCGTATGCTTTAACGCATGAGCATGCAGATGCCCTAGCCGATATAAAAATGTCGCTTGAATACTCACCCAACTTACGAAATGAGCTACTTCATGAAAGTGCCTTTGCCAGTCTGCATGATAACGACAGCTTTAATGCGATAGTTTCAAACGAAGCCTAAACTTCGTAGCCTACAGGGAGGGTGGTAAAAAGCGTGAGCAGAACGCGAAAGTTTTGCTCAGTTTTTACTTATTATTACAAGGATGTAAGCCAGTAGAATAACTTAGGCGCAGTTATCGACCCCACTAGGTTAGAAGCTCGCGCCGCAATTAAACTGCCTCTAGATTAAATAAATATCAATCTACAAAGGTCAATAGAGCTTAGCGTTTAAAGTATAAGTCTATTGACTTAGTAAGCAGCTCGTCGAGCTGCTCTTCAAAGTCTTCTATGTTGATTTCAAAATGATTTAAATACGCTTTAGCCTGCACTTGAGATAAGTTGCGGTTTTTAACGCTGTATTGCCGCTCATCTTTTTGCTTATCGTATCGAGGTAAAAATAATAACTGCGCATAATAAGGCGACTTAATATGCTTGTTCGCAAAGCGACAAAAGTCTTCAATGTGGTCTGCGCCCTCAGGACCTAAACAGCCGGGCTCTACACGATACATTACACGAATTTTTTTCTCGTCACTTAGCTGCATAATTAATAATTACCTAAAAAATAATACCCTAACCACTTTGCCATCTTTAATTTGATAGCTTGAAATAAGCTCTGAACGTTTATCTATCACGTTCGGATCGTTAGAGCAGGTTTCTGATAGCTCATGGTCAATCACAATGTCACCATGCACAATACGCTTAATAGGTGATGAGTGAAGACACTTTAGCTTTTTAAACATAATGCCATAACGCGCAATTAATTTTTCTTTACCTTTAAATAATAGCTCATTCGGGAAAATATAAAACTCAACATCTTCATCATACATACGAATAAATTCTTCAATGTTACGCGCGTTGTAAGCTTTAACTAATTGCTCTATAACAGCAAGTGACTCACGAGACTGTTTTGCTTTGGCTTGTTGCCTTGCTGTAAGTGCGTCTTTTGCTTGCGTTACTGCTTGCTCAGCCTCGACGACCGCTTGTGCTTTATCTACTTTACTTTTAGGCTGTTCAACCGGCTTCGTTGATTCGCTGCCAAGTACTTTAGAATCATCTGCAGTCACTTTCTTTATATCGGGTTGTTTAGGTATGTTAGCCTCTTGAGTTAACGTATCAAGTGCATCTTGTTGCGACTGTACTTTTTCTGGCTGTGTCAGTTCAGCATTGTTTGATGATGCCGATTGCTCTATGGCATGACAGTTTAATGTGAAAGCGGCGAATAAACACGCATATATGATGAATGAAGGTTTCATGGTTTTCCTAAGTACAAAGACAAAATGCAATTAAAGCGCAACATAGCAAATTTTACCCTCATGAGATAGTTATTATAGCGTTATAGCTCATTACCAATACTGCTCAACCGTAATATGCCCCGGCTCTTTTCGACGATTACGCTTATAGTTTTGAGCCACTAATAACTCACTGGTATCTTTAACCATTTGCGGATTACCACACAACATAAACTGCGCATTATTGGGAGTAGCACACAGCCCCACATGTTCAGATAGCGCGTTATTTTCTATCACTGTGGTTATTCGCCCAGCTAAACCTTGTAAAGGCTCCTCACGGCTAACTACCGGCACATAATTAAGCTGCCCAGGATGAGCCTTTAATAACTTATTAATTAGCTCCTGATAGCTTAAATCGCTATTTAGGCGCGCCCCATGCACTAAGTTGATATGTTTGTATTTTTGCCATACCTCACTTTGCTGCAATATAGATAAAAACGGGCCAATAGCGGTGCCGGTGCTAAGCATCCAAAGCTGTTCACTCGCTGGCACTTCGTCAAGGATAAAAAAACCGCTAGCACGTCGTTCTATTAGTACGGTGTCACCTGGGGTAAGTTGTGCTAAATGAGATGACAATTGGCCATCGACTACATTAATTAAATAAAATTCTAAATTTGGATCATCTGGTGCGTTAACATACGAGTAAGCCCGAGCAATGCGTTTTTCACCGTCCATAACAGAGAGCTTTGTAAATTGCCCTGCTTTAAACGGTTCTACATCGGCGTTAACCGTTAAGCTAAATAACGATTCATTCCACCATTTAACTGACTTTACTGTGGCATCAATCCAATTAGACATAATTACTCCAGAGTGTAAAACGTGTTTTAGCTATCAGCTATCAGCTATCAGCTATCAGCTATCAGCTATCAGCTATCAGCTATCAGCTATCAGCTATCAGCTATCAGCTATCAGCTATCAGCTATCAGCTATCAGCTATCAGCTATCAGCTATCAGCTATCAGCTAAAACTTTAAAGTGGTTCATTTTAAAAGCAAGTTTTATAACTTAAACATTAGCATTAAGTTATAAATACTGACAGGGAAATAAATGAGAAGGCAGCGAGCTTCGAGTGACGAGTGACGAGTATCGAGCAACGAGCTAGTGCTAAAACCTGAGACCTTTAATCTACTCTTTTAGCGCAGCGTCTCTTTGTCCTCTTTGTGAATAATGACCTTGCGCGGCATAAAGCTCCGCCTACAGTAAATTCAGAAGTTAACCATATCAGTAGGCGGGAGTTTACCTCGCGTATTTGTGTTTAATATCCTAGACCTGACGCGATATAAAATCGCTGCTCCGAAAGGCACTTACTGCTAAAAACAATTTTTCACCACAGAGGGTTCCGAGGCGCTTTGCGCTACACAGAGGTAGATTGGTATTTTTTAAGCATTTATCTGTAAACTCAGTGTTCTCGGTGGTAAATACATATCTGACACGATATAAAATCGCTGCTACAGATCAATATTTAGGTTTTTCTTCCTCTAAAAGCGCAGCGTCTCTTCGCCCTCTTTGTGCAAAATTCACTAAAACTGTTTGAACAAAGAGAAGACAACGGGCTTCGAGTGACGAGCTGCGAGCTACTGCTAAAACCTTTGACCTTTAACCTAGAACCTGAAACCTAAAGCCCGTAGCTCGAAAGCCGTGGCTCGCACCCCGAGGCCCGAATCTCACACCTAAATTTGAGGCATAAAAAAAGCCGCATAAAATGCGGCTTTGGGGGTTTAGTCTCACTTCACTTTGGGCGTGTCTCCAAAACTTAGTGAATACGTTACCAAGGAATTGTTTAAGACTAGATAGACTCTAGGGCAATTTTAACCATTTCGTTGAACGTGGTTTGACGCTCATCTGCAGGTGTTGCTTCGCCGGTGATTACATGATCACTGACGGTAAATAATGCCATTGCTTTTGCGCCGTATTCTGCTGCTACGCCGTATAAGCCAGCTGTTTCCATATCAACAGCGAGTACACCTAGTTTGTCTAGGTCTTTGTAGAAAGTGTCATCAGCTTGATAGAAAGTATCGGTAGTAAATACGTTACCTACTTTTGCATCAATGCCTAAATCTTTAGCCGCATTAACGCCGTTTAAAAGTAAATCAAAGTTAGCAATCGCTGCAAAGTCAGTACCACGAACACGGGCACGGTTCACGTTAGAATCAGTGCTTGCACCTTGTGCAAAAATTACGTCGCGAATTTTAATATCGCTACCAATACCACCACAGGTACCTATACGAATAATATTTTTAACACCAAAACTAACAATAAGCTCACGAGCATAAATTGACATTGAAGGAATGCCCATGCCTGAACCCATAATGCTCACTGGCTTACCTTTGTAAGTTCCAGTAAAGCCGTACATGTTACGTACGCCAGTTACTTGCACTGCATCATCTAAAAAGTTTTCAGCAATATATTGTGCGCGTAGCGGATCGCCTGGCATTAATACTGTTTCGGCAAAATCACCTACGTTTGCACTGATATGCGGAGTACTCATTGATTGTTTTCCTTTTGTTTGGCTAAAAGCCCTATTACTTTAAAATAGCGAGCGTATTTCTAAGTTATTTAACTGTGTTCAGCTTATCAATAAAGCCATCACCATATTCTAACGCTTTAAGGTTAAACCATTGCGCAAGCGTTTGGCCAATATCGGCAAAGCTATTGCGTTCACCCAGTGGCGTGTTGTTCATTCCTGGCTGATAAGCAATAACTGGCACATATTCACGAGTGTGCTCTGACCCTGGAAAGGTCGGGTCACAGCCATGATCGGCGGTGATCATTAATAAATCATCCGGCTTTAATTGCGCTAAAATAGTGGGTAAGTAATCATCAAACTCTTTGAGCGCTTTCGCATAGCCAACAGGATTTCGGCGGTGACCAAACTTTTCATCAAAATCAACTAAATTGGTAAAAATCAAACTGTGATCCGGCGCAGTCGCCACCACTTCGCTGGTTTTTTCTAGCAAGTTAATTAACCCTGGCGCTTTATGCTTTTGGGTAATGCCTTGATGCGCATAAATATCTGAAATTTTACCAATACTGATAACTTCGCCACCGTCTTTTGCAAGTACATCAAGCAATGTTGGCGATGGCGGTAATACTGAATAATCACGACGATTACCTGTTCTGGCAAAATCTTGATTATTAGAACCCAAAAATGGCCGCGCAATCACTCGCCCTATATTCATTTCATCAAGCAGCGCCCGTGCGATTTCGCAAACTTGATAAAGCTTCTCTAGGCCGAATGATTCTTCATGCGCGGCTATTTGAAACACACTGTCAGCTGAGGTGTAACAGATTGGTTTACCTGTTTTTACGTGCTCTTCACCTAGCTGCTCTAAAATCGTGGTTCCTGAGGCATGGCAATTGCCTAAAATGCCCGGAATACCTGTGCGAGCAATAAACTCGTCTACAAATTCTTGTGGGAAACTCGGCTGTGTTTTAGGGAAGTAACCCCAATCAAATAACACTGGCACGCCTGCCATTTCCCAATGACCCGATGGCGTGTCTTTACCGCTTGAAAGCTCTTTTGCGTAACCCCATGCACCTTGTGGTTCATGCCGCTCAGCAACTAAACAGGGTTCTTTACCAGCGGCTTCACATGCATCCACTAACCCTAATTTTGAAAGGTTAGGAAGCGAAAGCTTACTGCCAGTCTCGTCATAATATGCCTTGAGTAAATGTGCGAATGTATTAGCACCAACATCACCAAATTTATCTGCATCGGGTGCTGCGCCAATTCCTAAACTATCCGCCATTAAGATAATTGCTCTTGCCATTGTGACCTCACATCTGTTCTAGGTGGTTACTTTATCTGCTCTTCGAATTTTCCGTACAGGACATAAGTCCTGTTTCATAAAACCTAAACATTATAAATTTGCACTCTTAAGCGAAGCAAAAGAGATTAATCGTGTCTTTTTTGCTATTGTGATCTACCAACAATATATCCTTCTGTGTGGGTGAGAACTTTAGTGACACGAACTATTATAGCTATTGCAGGCGCATCGGCGTCCGGCAAATCTCTATTTAGCCAAACTATTTACAATGAATTGGTAAATGAGCTTGAACCAGGCGCTATCGCCATTATTGAAGAAGATGCTTATTACAAGGATCAATCGCATTTGCCGATGGCACATCGTACGCAAACGAATTACGACCATCCTGATGCATTTGAACACGAGCTATTGCTTGAGCATTTAACGCAACTTCGTAATGGCCACTCTGTTGAAGTACCAACTTATGATTATGCTCAGCATACACGTAGCGATAAAACGCGCCGTGTGGCTTCGGCTAAAATACTCATTGTAGAAGGTATTTTATTACTGAGTGATAAAGCGCTTAATAAAGAATTTGATATCAAGGTGTTTATAGATACGCCATTGGATATTTGTTTAATGCGCCGAATGCAACGCGACATGGAACAAAGAGGCAGAACATTACAATCTGTTGTTGAGCAATATCAAGCAACTGTTAGACCGATGTTTTATCAATTTATTGAGCCTTCAAAGCATAACGCTGACTTAGTTGTGACTCGAGGCGGTATGAATCGCGTTGCGATTGATATTATAAAAAGTAAAATAAAGTACATTTTACAAGAATAACAACGGGAAACGTTTGTATGACAACATTTATGAGCTTAGTAGGCATGCTAGTGCTACTAGGCATCGCTTTTGCGGCCTCAACTGATCGCAAAGCAATAAAACTAAGAACCGTGGGTATCGCATTTTTAATGCAAGTCATTATCGGCGGTTTTGTACTGTTTTTTGAAGCAGGCAAAAATGTATTAGCGAGTATGTCTCGCGCCGTTTCATCGGTTATTGGGTATGCCAACGATGGAATTGGCTTTTTATTTGGCCCATTAGCATCGCAAGATACACTTGGGTTTATTTTTGCCATTCAAGTATTGCCAGTGATTGTGTTTTTCTCAGCACTTGTTGCTGTGTTATACCACTTAGGCATTATGGATTGGATAATTAAAATTTTAGGCGGTGGTTTACAAAAATTATTGAAAACCTCTCGCACCGAGTCGCTTTCAGCCACCGCAAATATTTTTGTTGGCCAAACTGAAGCGCCACTCATTGTTAAACCGTTTATTGCGACAATGACCAAATCTGAGTTATTTGCCGTAATGGTAGGTGGTTTGGCCACCGTAGCAGGCTCTGTAATGGCCGGTTACGTAATTATTGGTGTAGACCTTAAATATTTAATTGCAGCCAGTTTTATGGCAGCACCAGGTGGTTTCTTAATGGCAAAAATGATAGTGCCAGAGACAGAAACACCTAAAGATGATTTAGCCGATATAGATTTAGGCGACGATAAACCGGTTAATGTTATTGACGCAGCAGCATCAGGCGCAGCAAACGGTATGCACTTAGCATTAAACGTAGGTGCCATGCTTTTAGCATTTGTTGCACTGATTGCGTTATTAAACGGTTTATTAGGCGGTATTGGTGGGTTGTTTGATTACCCTACATTAACGCTACAAGAAATTTTAGGTTACTTATTTGCCCCTGTTGCATGGTTATTAGGTGTACCGTGGAATGAGGCAATTTTAGCCGGCAGCTTTATTGGTCAAAAGTTAGTAGTAAATGAGTTTGTTGCTTACTTAGACTTTATAAATTATCGCGATACGTTGAGTGCGCATACACAAGCAATTGTTACCTTTGCCTTGTGTGGCTTTGCTAACTTATCATCGATAGCCATTTTACTAGGTGGATTAGGCGGTATGGCGCCTAGTCGGCGAAAGGATATCGCACGCTTAGGGCTCAGAGCAGTGTTAGCAGGATCTATGGCTAACCTTATGAGCGCAGCAATTGCTGGGTTTTTCCTCTCGCTAGCTTAGAAACTTAATGAGACGATCCAACTGTTGCAAAACAATAGGATAGCGCTTTAAGGGGTTAAAGCACTATCTGACTTGAACGATACTTCACCAAGGGCCGCAAGGCCCTTTTATCGTTTTTATAGCCTCTACTTTCTAAATCCTCAGCAATTCATACCTAAAAATTCCCTAGCAAAGCTTTCATTCACGCACTCTTTACGCCATCAAAAGCCATCATTGCACTTATACCAATCCGCAATAATACTTAATCATTTTGCGGGGCTAAACGTGTCGCTACCTGTGTTAAAAAATTCTCATTTAGAACAACTAAATAGCGAATTTTTTGCCTAGCTATCAACTCGTTTTTCCAGCCTCAAAATAGACCACTTAATTAAGCGAATTGGTATTACTAAAAAATATGAACAACTGTGTAGCTGTAGGAGCATTTACTTATTAGCCCTTTACA
Source organism: Pseudoalteromonas sp. TB41 (assembly GCF_000497975.1). Taxonomy (NCBI): domain Bacteria; kingdom Pseudomonadati; phylum Pseudomonadota; class Gammaproteobacteria; order Alteromonadales; family Pseudoalteromonadaceae; genus Pseudoalteromonas; species Pseudoalteromonas sp. TB41. The sequence goes on from NZ_AUTH01000091.1 coordinate 11,758, forward strand.
AGGCACTTGAGAGTATAAAAGGTAGCGAAGTTAACAAGAATGAAGGCTGTGAAGAGGTAATATAGGCATTATTAAGTGGAAACTTTTTGAGCTTTTCTGTGCTTATGGTCTAAACGCTTAATTTTTTACATAACGTTTAATGTAAGCTTCATAGCCAGACTCAGCCTTAAGCTGCTCAAGTGCTTGATTAAAGCGTTTTACTACCACAGGTGAAGCGGCTTTGTTAAAGCCAATATAGTTGCCTTTAAGCTCATCCACATGAATTTGTTTAAGCTTTACTACGTCATCCCTTGAATAGCCAAATGGTTCAGTTTGGTGGCCTATGGTAAAGTCAGATCCAATAATTAAATCGATACGTTTTTTAAAAAACAGACGCATAAATGAGTCTGCTTCACTAAATAGCAATAAGTTTTTATGGGTATCCGGAATTTCTGGTTGATAAAATGCCAAAGATGTAAAGAAGAAAATCTTTCTCAGCGGATTATCTGATTGATCCTCTTCAGCCTACTCTACTGCCAATTTTCTGTTTCCACCTTCGCCTGAGTCTTCATAGCGATGCTGACTAGGGAGGACAGCGAGAGCTGGGCAAGCGTCAAAGCGGTTCTGGTTCATGCGCAATCCGAACACCTGCACAACATTCCTCTTGTAAGAAACCGATCAAATTCTCTAGGTGCCCATACTCGGATATACAGACAATCGTGCGGCTATGTTTCTCCTGCCGGATCAGCCCTACCTTGGCCATGCGCGCAAGGTGATGTGATAGCGTCGAAGCAGGAATACCCAGCCCCTTCTGGATATCTCCGACCGAAGCCCCATCATGGCCAGCTTTGACCAGAAAGCGGAACACGGACAGTCGGTGACTATTCCCTAGCTCAGCTAAGCTGGCTGCAACCTTTTCGTGATCCATAGCACGCCCCAATAATTCGATGTTTCTAGAATTATAGTTGACAGGTCGGATAAACGCAAGTAGGCTGCGTACATCATTTCGATAAAACTAGAAATATAGGAGTAATATTGAATGTCACCTCAACTCCAAGACGCTCTAGGCATGTTCGCCTTTCTCGCTATCGAGCTATCGGTTTTATTCATTGGCATTAGCTTGCTGGTCGGAGTTCTTCAACGTCACATCCCACCATCCAAGGTGGAAGCGTTACTGACTTCCAGTGGGAAGCGAGGCTATTTTCTTGCTGCTGGTTTAGGAGCTATAACGCCCTTCTGTAGTTGCTCGACTATCCCCATGTTGAAAGGGTTGATTCGGGCACGGGCCGGTTTTGGGCCGATGATGGTGTTTCTTTTCTCATCTCCGTTGCTGAATCCTATCGTCGTCGGCCTGCTGGTTGCCACGTTTGGATGGACACTTACTGCTATCTATGTGCTCGCCGCTTTGGTGGTCGCGGTAGGTGCCGGATGGCTGCTTCACACGCTTGGCTTCGAGCGTTATGTGCGCCGGACGGCGACACAAGAGAGCAGTGGATGTAGTTCATCAGCAAGCCCGTGCAGTGCTACATCGACCGCATCGAGTTGCGGCACCAACAGCTGCGACACCACTCCGAAGACGGCTTCTTGCGGGGCTGATAGGAAGACAACAGTCTCTACGTCTAGCGAATGCTGTGACAGTCAACCCACTGTCACGGTTAAGAAAGAAGGGAAGTACAGTGGTGTGTGGCGGGAAGCTTGGTCGGACTTTATCGATGTGTTGCCTTACCTGCTCATCGGTATTGCGATTGGCAGCGTGGTCTATGGTTTCATGCCCACTGACTTATTGGAGCAGTATGCAGGCCCAGATAATCCCTTTGCCATTCCAGTTGCCGCTGTCATCGGCGTGCCGTTGTATATTCGCGCTGAAGCCGTCATACCTCTGGCAGCGGCTCTGATGGCCAAAGGCGTGGGTGCCGGGACGGTGCTAGCGTTGATCATCGGCAGTGCCGGAGCCAGCCTGACTGAGCTCATTCTGTTGCGCTCTTTGTTCACGCTGAAGCTTTTAGCGGCGTTTTTAGCAGTCATTTTTGCTATGGCGATGATTGCCGGTTACGCCACCTACCTGTTTTTCTGATCAAGGCGGGAGATGATTAATTCGTTAAGCCTTCCTGGGTACCAGTTGGTGGATTCTGATGAGCAGAATGAAGACATACATTTTCGGCTTGAAGCACCTACACCAGTAGCCTGCGAGGGGTGCGGCGTGCAGGGTGAGTTCGTACGGTTCGGCAAGCGTGACGTTCCCTATCGTGATCTGCCCATCCACGGCAAGCGGGTCACTCTCTGGGTGGTCCGCCGCCGATACACCTGCCGGGCCTGCAAGACAACATTCAGGCCCCAGCTACCAGAGATGGTGGACGGATTCCGTATGACACTGCGGCTGCATGAGTACGTGGAGAAGGAATCCTTCAACCACCCCTACACCTTTGTGGCGGCACAGACCGGCCTGGACGAGAAGACGGTGCGCGACATCTTCAACGCCCGCGCCGAGTTCCTGGGGCGCTGGCACCGCTTCGAGACGCCCCGCATCCTGGGCATTGACGAGCTATACCTGAACAAGCGCTACCGCTGCATTCTGACCAACATTGAGGAGCGAACCCTGCTCGACCTGCTGGCCACCCGCCGCCAGGACGTGGTGACCAACTACCTGATGAAGCTGAAAGACCGGCAGAAGGTCGAGATCGTCAGCATGGACATGTGGAACCCCTACCGGGCAGCGGTCAAGGCTGTGCTGCCCCAGGCCCGTATCGTGGTCGATAAGTTCCATGTGGTGCGCATGGCCAACGATGCCCTAGAGAGAGTGCGCAAGGGCCTCAGAAAGGAGCTGAAACCGTCCCAGAGCCGGACTCTCAAGGGAGACCGGAAAATCCTGCTGAAACGCGCTCACGAAGTCTCAGACCGGGAGCGCCTCATCATGGAGACCTGGACAGGCGCGTTCCCGCAACTGCTGGCCGCCTACGAGCACAAGGAGCGCTTCTACGGCATCTGGGACGCCACCACACGGCTCCAGGCAGAAGCCGCCCTGGACGAGTGGATAGCCACCATCCCGAAGGGCCAAAAGGAAGTCTGGAGCGATCTGGTCAGGGCAGTGGGAAACTGGCGCGAAGAGACCATGACCTACTTCGAGACGGACATGCCCGTCACCAACGCTTACACGGAGTCCATCAACCGACTGGCCAAGGACAAGAACCGTGAAGGGCGCGGTTACTCCTTCGAGGTGATGCGGGCACGAATGCTCTACACCACGAAGCACAAGAAGAAGGCACCGACTGCGAAGGTCTCTCCTTTCTACAAGAAAACCATCGGTTACGGACTGCCGGACTTCGCAGAGGAACTCAACTACGGAGTCGATCTATCAACCATCTGATAATGGTATCAGGTTGGTGGGGTAAAGGTGCCCCATCAACCATTAAATCCGTATACCCGTTTTTATCAGCTACAAACCCAAGTCGACGCACCAGCATTTCATAAATATCGCCTCGTACTATGCCTAGCGAGTAGTTTTTAGCTTGGGTGATATCGTCCATGACAATATGTTCACTGGTTTTTAATTTATAAAAATAGGTTTGATTTGACACCAAGGGTCCAACCCATTTAAAAAGAGGCTCTCGCTCTTGCGTTTTTGCCAAAGAAAAAATGGCTGACTGCGGGTTACTTTGCACTAAGTGGTAAGCACGCTTCCAAGGTAGCATTATAAACTCGCACTCTAGCGCTGCACGGGCACAGGTATCTTTTACTATGTCATGATTGATACCCACCAATTGGCCAGTGCCATCTTGAAAGTTATACGGAGGAAAACTTTCGGTATAAATAACCAGTTTAGGCTCAGCAGCCTGAATTTTTTGGCTAAATAACAGCGCAAAAGCTAATAGTATAAATTTATAGATACACACCCCCTATGATTTAAGTAATAACTTTAACCTAGAAAACTCGTAGAGACTATTAATTTATAACGCTGTCTGTAATGTTAAAATAGCAGATGACTTAAATAGAAATAAAATGACGGGAATGTTAAAGCGGTGGTGTAATATTCTTAAATTTTGGGCACAAAAAAAGCGCCTTAAGCGCTTTTTTTCATTTTACTTAAAAAGTAAAATTATAGAGCTGTGATGTTATCAGCTTGAGGACCTTTTTGACCTTGTGAAAGAGTGAACTCTACACGTTGGCCTTCAGCTAAAGTTTTGAAACCTTCGCTTTTGATTGCTGAGAAATGTGCGAAAACGTCTGGACCATTTTCTTGCTCGATGAAACCAAAACCTTTAGACTCGTTGAACCACTTAACTGTACCTGATACGATGTTAGACATAGTATTATTCCTGATATAAAAATTAAATTGTGCCCTAGTGGGCGGTGTAGCAAAAAATGAGATGGTACTTAAAAACTTCAGGACGGTACTACAAGTATTACTTATACAACAACGAAATGGAGATTTATAAATTACATGCTTTCTTTCTAGCTGCGGCCTACTATATAGAGTTACAGTGACAAGTCAACCTTTTATGCAATTTAATTAATAAAATAACGCTCGTAACCCACTTTATACATTAAGTACTTGTTTAAGCAGCTTAAAACTCAAACTCTAACGCCATTCTAAAGCTATGATTCTTCTCTGACTGGCTGATTTCAGTAATAAAACCGGCTTCCCACTTTAATTGTTTTTGCCCATCAAAGCGGTGTAAACCAATAAACCCTGGACCAATACCCACAAAGTCTTCCCCTAAATACATTTCAATCGCAGGTTGAAATGCAGCACGATAGCGGTAACGATACTGCGCTCTAAACTCACTTTCCCACTCGTTTTCTATGTCTTGCCCCCACTCGTACACTAAAAAGGCATTAAGCGTTAAACTGGCGCGATCTATCTCTTTTTCAACTACAAATCCCGTTGTGGCTTCAAAAACATCTTTGGTGTGTTGTTTTTCTAGTTCAAACAAAGCGCCCCAATCGGCCCATAATCGGCCTTGTTCTATTAGTTGCCATCTAAGCTCCAATTCATATGCTTGTAAGCCAAAGTCGCCGTTGTCGTCTCGCTCACCCACTAAATAACCTTCTAGTGCCATGGTATCGTTAATTGCCCCGCCCAACCCTAAACGCTGCGCTAAAATATTGCCGCTGTCAGTTTGGTGCGATACGAATCGCCATTCGACCTCGCGTTCAAACGGTAAAACGTACGGGTGATATACTTTATCCACCACCATTCCGTCGGCGTGCGCGTATGTGGGTATCAATAAACCAATTAACATAGCACCTGCAAATAACTTCATTGCCTTCATGATTGTTCCTTAGCCATTGATTTAGGAATAAAATAACAAACAGATAAAAAGACCACGCTGCTTAGGATATAACTTAAAACACTGGTTAAATTAGGTGTGGCCTCATAACCAATAAACGCACGCAACATACGCCCAAACTCTGAATTTTCGGTTAAAATAGCACGTAAATCCCAAACCGTTGCGGTGGTTGCTATCACATCAATTTGACTGGCTAAATCCAGTGCTACCACTAGTTTTGCTGCACTATTTAGTGCTAGTAAAAGTAAAATAGGGGAAAGTCCGAAACGCTGTTTAATGGCACTCAATAAAAAGTACAGCAACACACTAAAACTACTGCATATTCCAAGCCCTAAAAAAGTGCCAATAAATAAGCTTTGTGCCGCTTCGTTGCTTTGCCAAAATCCAATTAAATAAATTATGTAATGACTCAAATAAAGCGTCATCACACTCATAATTGCGATAATAAAAGCAGCTGTTGCTCGTTTAACGGCGTAGTGCAGTGCACTGAAAAAAATTAAAATACACAAGCCAATCTGAGTATATTCTAAACCTTGGTAATCGAACCAAGGACTAATAATCGGGGCGCTTTTTACAAATAAAAATGTTAAGCCTATACCTAAACCAAGCATACCCAGCAACCGTAGCAAACTTTGCTTGGCAATCACTTGCAGCAAAATAAGTAAAATGGCGACTGGCAGTAACTGATTGAGGCTCATCACTAAACTAGTTATTAGCATTGGGTTGCTCCTTATCAGTGACAATAACAGCACCGCGCGCAGTATTTGGCGAAAACTCACCAAAAAATTCATAGCGGCCAGGTGTTAATGGCCCAATATAAATCACGCTTTTGCGATTAGGGTAAAGCACTTTCTCTCGGTTGAGATCAAAGCTGTCGAATTCTTCAGGCGTACTATCTTGATTTTCGATTAACAAGCGTACCTTTTTATTAGCTGGCACGACGATTTCTGCGGGGTAAAACAAATGATCTTTAAGTACAACTAAATACTCTTTGCTAACAACATTAAATGACAAAAATATGCAGCAATATAAGTAAGGGCTAATAAGTCGTTTAATCACATTTAGCTCCTGCAAAAACCACCTGCACCTTTAAGCCGCCCAAAGCGCTATCCGTTAAATTAATCTGGGCGTTATAAATAGCGATAATATGCTGAACTATTGCCATGCCCAAGCCAGCTCCCTGCTCACCTGAAGGATGTTGATCGCCGCCAACGCGATAAAAGCGATTAAATACTCGTTTTTTTTGCTCATCCGTCATACCTGGGCCACTGTCTTCTATTTGCCAAATACGCTGCCTGTGCGTTTGATTTAGGGTTATTTTTATTTGTCCATTTGCTGGCGTGTACTTAATGGCGTTACTGAGTAAATTTGAAATCAACGTCACTAAGGTAAATTCATCACCATTAATAATAAAGTCATCCCCATCAAGGCTGATGGAATGATTTTTAGCCGCCAATTTATCATATAACTGGCTAACCACGGCTTGGCTAATGCCCAATAATGACTGTTCTTTAAATTGCTTTTGCCACTGCTCTGGCTGAGTGCGTCCGAGGATCAACATTTGCTCTACGATATTGGTGAGTCGATTAATACCTTGAGTCATGGCTTGTAACTCTTGGTTATCACCTTGCTGCGCCGCAAGATTATGCACATTTATTTTTAAGCTACTCAAAGGAGTGCGTAACTCATGTGCCGCATCAGAGGCAAAAAAGCGTTCTCGTAAATAGGCGGTTTCTACGCGTTTAAATAAGTCGTTCAAACGGCTGATCACCGGTTTTATTTCTTCATCGGTTACCTGCCAATTAATAGCAGTAAAGTCATTTGCTTGGCGCTGTGCTAGTTGCCTTGATAAGCGTGTTAATGGGGCTAATGCGTACTTCACAAAAAAGCTGATAAACAAAGCAAGTAAAGGAACCGCCCAGAGCATAGGTAGCATGGCCGACAAAATAACTGCTTCAGCGAGTTCAAATCGTTTAGCTATTGGCTCGACAACGATCACCGTGCGCAAAGAGGTTTTAAACACAAACACTCGCATGCGCTGACCTGCAATATTTAGCGTTTGAAAACCTGCTTGATAGTGGCTCAAATCAAGATTCAGCTCATCAGAGCCGCTCAGTAGTTCACCTGCTTGCCAAATTTGGTACAACAACTGCGAGCTTTCATGGGTTTTAGGCGCCATAGCATTACTCGATAAAGGCTGTTGCATCAAAACGCCTGCCACTACTTTTAGCTCGCTATCGAGTAACTGCTCACCATGGCTCATGCTTTTTTGATAGCCTTTAACTAAGGCTAAAAAGCAGGTTAATACCATCATTGACAGTAAAATAAGCGTCAGCCGTTTACGAATTGACATTTTTTCCTACTACGTAGCCAATACCGCGGAGAGTTTTAATAAAATCGCTAGGGAATTTTTTTCTTAAGTGATGAATATGTACTTCAATGGTGTTAGAGCCAACCTCTTCACCCCATTGATAGAGTTTATTTTCTAACTGCTGTTTAGATTGCACGCGACCTTGGTTTTCCAATAGTGCCTTTAGCAGCATGTATTCTTTTCGTGGCAGAGAAAGCAGCTCATCGCTGAGTGTGACACTATGCGCTGACGTATCCATGGTCACTTCACCACAGTGTAATAAACTTGACTGAGTTTGATTTACTCGCCGGCTCGCCACACGCAAGCGAGCAAATAACTCGGCTGGTTCAAATGGCTTAGCTAAATAATCATCAGCGCCCATGTCAAGCCCTTGCACCTTGTCATCTATGCTACTTCGTGCAGTTAGTATAACCACCGGAATCACTTTTTTTTGCGCTTTTATGTGCTTTAAAATTTGTGAACCATCACCATCGGGTAAACCTAGGTCAAGTATAACCAACTCTATTTCACCACTGCCTAAGCATTGCAATGCATGCTTAACCGTTGCGCTATGCTCTACACTGTAGCCTTCTTGGCGCAATGAGCGGCAAAGCCCTTGCGCCACAAGATGATCATCTTCAACTAATAATAAATGCATTGTTTATTTTGCTATCTCTTTAGTTTTTTATCTACTTTAGCCAATAAAGAGCTAATTGCTTGTTGACGATATTTATCAGCTTTAGCACGAGTATCACGAATACCTGCTGCTTGCGCAACTAACAAATGGGCTTTAGCTTGCTCATATTCACGTTCGTCATATAAAAACTCACTATACAAGTAGTTAGTATCAATGCCTTTTTTGTTAAAAGCGAGCGCTTGCTTAAAAAACTTGTCGGCGGTGTCATCATCACCAAAACCAATAGGCCACCCCGGTACTTTACTGTATAAGGTTGCAAGGCTTGCATACGCTGAGCCCCCTAAAGCACTGTCGTCTATTTTAAGGGCTTGTTCTAATGACGCCTTTGCATCTTTAGCATAACCGAGCGCCCCTAAACCACCTTTTGCACCAGCAAAACTGGCCAGCACAATGCCGTTCCATGTATAGCTATTTGCTGAATTAGGATAGTTTTCGATAAATTGAGCACTTTGCTCACTCAGTTGAGTAAAGGCTTTGATTTGTGCGTCATCTTTAAGCTCATAATTAGCGACCGCCCACTGCTGTTGAATAGCGAGTAAGTCGCTTTGTTCATCTGCAAATACCGGCGATGAAAACACACTAACAATGCTTAAATAAGCTGCTAAAGTAAATTTTTTCATAATAAATCCTCTATTAACCTAAAAACTGTTTTATTTTAGGGAGTTGTTTAGCAATTGCGTTATCTACAATACGTGGAAAAACGCCATTGATACGTGCAAAAAGTTTCTCAGGAAAACCAATAAATCGTCTGGTTTTATTTGAGTTTAATAACGCAACTAACTCATCAGCCACCAACTGCGGAGAGTCCATTTGATTACCAAGCGCTTTGTTCATTGCCCGCGTTTGAGCATCATTAATGTCAGTATCAGTTGCTCTAGGTGCTAAATAAGTAACTCTAACGCCAGTGTCTGAAAGCTCTCGTGATAATGCTTCGCTAAAACCACGCAAACCAAATTTACTGGCACAATAAAGTGTTTGATATGGGTAACCTATGCTGCCAAAAGACGACCCAACATTAACTATGGTGCCTCTATTCGCTTGCAGCTGCTCTAAAAACAGTTGGCATAGTTTCATCGGCACGGCTAAATTAGTGCTCAGTAGATTATCAATTTGTTCACTACTACAACTACTTAAGCTTTGCATAACATTAATGCCTGCATTGTTTATAAGTAATTTAGCACCGCCCAATTTTTTGGCTTTAATTGCCAATGCCAGCATGTTTTCTGCAACGGTTAAATCTCCCACAAAAGTCATACTACCTGGGCACTGGCTACTTAGCGCATTTAGCGCATCGCCATTACGCCCTACTAATAGTAATTGCCAACCTTGTGCGTGCAGTGTTTTGGCAATCGCTTGGCCAATCCCCCCTGTGGCTCCTGTTAACACACATAAGCCGGTATTCATGCGTGTTGCTCTTGCGCTGATACTTTAAAGAACGGCTCGTCATCTAAAGCGCGGAAAATATCACCGTACAAACGATAAAAACATTTTGCGCCATGTAAAATAGCTTGCTGATCGGCCTCATTAGTAATTTTGTTCATCAAGTTTTCAAAAAACTTTACGTGCTCTATATCAAGCGCACCATGAGAGGTTAAATAGCTAAATGCTTTTTTAGGTAAAGCAACTGCATCAGCAATATTTGAAGCTGCGCCATCAGCCAGTGCAATTGAAGTCCCTTCGAGTACATGAACCATGCCAAAAAAGCTTAATGGATTTTTACGAGCGATACTGTCATAGGCATACGAGACCATCATTTCGGTAGCAAATTGTGGCTGACTATGGCGCACACTTTCTTTATCAAAACCACACGCGGCAATATCGTTAAGCACCCATTCTTGGTGGCCAATTTCCTCTTCAATGTATTCGGCTACGGCTTCACGTAACCATTCTTGTTCGTCGGTTAAACGGGCACCTAACGACATCATTAATGGCACAGTGTGTTTTACATGATGGTAGGCTTGCGCTAAAAATGACGCATACTCTTCAAGTGATGCTTGGCCTTTAAAAACGCGCTGTATAATTGGCGCAGCTAATAAGTACTCACGCTCGTTTTGAGTTTGTGCTTTTAATGTATTAAAAAAATCAGTCATGGATCACTTCTCCAAGTCGGTAAAATTGTTCAAAAATAAGGTTAAATTGCTGGATAATAGCCTGGCGCTTAGGACGATTATTGGTCGTTAGTAGCCCTTGCTGAACACTTAAAGGCTGAGCTAACCGATGCCACTTTTTAACTTGTGCATAATCGGGTAACTGTTGATTTATAAATTTCATATGCTCACTGAGTTGTTGATCACTCAACTCAGGGATTGCATAAATAATCGCAGTTAAAAAAGGTTTGCCTTCACCAAAAACAACGGCTTGTATAATCGCGCTTTGGCTCAATATTAATGACTCAGGCCATTCAGCACTGACATTACGGCCCATGCTGGTAATAATCAGATTTTTAAGTCGCCCTTTTATGAAGAGCTTATTGCCATGCTGGGTCACTAAATCGCCTGTTGCATACCAGTTATTTGGGTTATGCGGCGCTTGATTTAAATACCCTAAAAATAGCTCATCCTTTATGTACAACTGGCCTTTTTCGATTTTGGTTTGTATGTGCGGCAGTACAGTGCCGGCACTCTTTAAATCATCATTTTTGGGCGTATTTAAACTTACGACAGATGCCGCCTCTGATAATCCATACCCCTGATAAACAGGTAAATTAAGCTCTCTGGCGGTGGCAATTAAAGCATCACTCACAAGCGCTCCGCCAACTGCAATAAACTGTAATGACTTTGGCGGCTGCCAACCTTGTTTTGCAAACGCAATTAAACACGTTAATAACTCAGGCACTAAAATAAGGGTGTTAGGTTTTACACTATCAATTGCCCTAATTAGTTTTTCAGGATTTTTTAACCCTGAACCAACAAAACCCAATTCGTTTAACGGCATTAAATGTACACAACCGCCACTTAATAATGGTGCATAAATACCTGCAATATTTTCCAGTAATACAGGTAATGGCAGTAAACATAAGTGAGTTGGTTTACTTATACCTATTTGCTCACATAACGATTGTGCAACTTGCATTTGGCTTTGAGTTGATAAACACACCCCTTTAGGCTCGCCTGTAGAGCCTGACGTAAAAGTGATTTTTTGCGTGCCCTCAAAGTAGCTAATCGGTTCTTTAACGTTGAGCCGATAAATATATAAGATGTAATGATCAAACAAAGTAATAGACAATGTATGCGCACCCAAAGAAAGCCTTGGCATATCACTTATAAATAGCTGTGCACCACACTGTGCCAACACATATTGCGTTTGTTGTTGACTAAAAAAATGGGCAATCGGTATAGCCACTTTATTAGCAACGCTGGTCGCAGCATCAAGTACCAACCATGCAGGTGTGTTATCAAGTTGAAATGCAATTGCATCAGCATCTGAATTTGCAAAAATTTCCGCTACTTTATTAATTTCTTGAAGCAGCTCAGTGCCTGTGAACTGTTGTGTTTGATTCGCAAAATGCGCAACTACCGCCGGCTGAGTAGCTAAGTCATTTAAGCTATTTAATATACTCATACCGCCTCCAGCGCATTGATTAATGCCGTAATGCCATGTGTATTTTGTTTTTTAATATCAAGTAGCATTGGCGTATTAAGTACTTGTAGATATGCTTGCTCTAAATTAACAATGCATACTGTAGGCTGGTTCGCGTAGTAACTTCCCCAGCTTTTTGGTTGCTCAACAACACTGCTGTTAGCCAATGCAATTTCATTACACGTTACCCCTAATAAACGCAATAAAGCGCGTACATGTTTGGTGGCACAAAAAACCAAATTAGTAGCACCAATAGCTCTTAAAGCTTCATTAACAATAATAAAATGCGATAACGTGGCTTTTCTGTGTATTGAATAAAGATTACCTAACTCAAACACTTTACTGCGCTGTGTGCCCATTGGTAAAAACTGCTCAATGGGCGCTGCTAAATATTGTTCAATAAATAAAGGAGAAGTGGCGTTTCTAAGCCCTAATGTGCAATGCCCTTGCTGAATTTTATACTGACAGAGTAATGGCATAAATGAAGTTAGGCTGGCATTGTACGCAGCTAAAAAGCCTTGTTTTACTGTATCTTCAAGGCGCTGACGGTGTTCATCACATTCTCTGGCGCTCACAAACTGTGTGAACGACTGAAAAAGTGCTGATGATGACTGTTGTTGTTGAGCTAGTTGCATAAAAGCATCGCCTGTATTAAATCTATAGATAGAATTTAATAGGCGAAACTTAAATAAAACTTAAGGTAAATTAATTTTTTAAAAAATTTAATTTAGACTGGCTATCACGGTTTTATTTCGGCCCGTTTCTTTTGCACGGCAAGATCATTATAAATTGAACTTATAGAATATGTAGTGATCAGATCAAGACATAATAATCACCTTGGTCACGTAAAATATGAGCGCTACTTTTCTGAAACACTTTAATTCAATTACCGATCCTCGCATTGAACGCTGTAAAAAGCATGAGCTTATCGATATTCTCCTTTTAGCCATTAGTGCAGTAATCTCCGGTGCACAAGGATGGGAGGATATTGAAGACTTTGGGCATCTAAAACTTGATTGGTTAAAAAGATATGGCGCTTTCAACGCGGGTATTCCAAGACACGACACCATAGCCCGTGTCATTTGTCGGTTAAAATCAGATGAAATAGAGCATGCATTTCAATCTTGGATATCTTCACTTATTGAAACCACGGGTGCTGATATTATTGCTATGGATGGAAAAACTGCACGTCGTTCATTTACAACCAAAGATAGAAAAAGTGCTTTACATACCGTCAGTGCATGGAGCTGCCAACACCAGTTAGTTTTAGGGCAAACAGCCGTTGATAGCAAAACAAATGAAATCACAGCCATACCTGAGTTACTCACCATGCTAGATATTGAAAATAGCATCATTACACTTGATGCTATGGGCTGCCAGCAAGAAATAGCGAAACAAATAATTAAACAAAAAGCTGATTATATCCTAGCGCTCAAAGGTAACCATTCAGGTATGCAGAGTGAATTAGAAGCTTGGTGGCACAAGAGTGAGCGCGAAGGATTGACCAATAGCAACTATGATAAACATACCGAAATAAGCTCAGGGCATGGGCGCATTGAAACAAGGGTTTGTCAGCAATTGCTTATTGATAAAAGCTGGTTAGATAAAATCTACCAATGGTCTGGCTTAAAGAGTGTTATTCAAGTAACCGCTGAGGTTCACGATAAATCATCAGGTACAGACACGATAGAAACGCGTTGGTATATTAGTTCGTTAGCGTTAGGTGCGGAGCAAGCACTTAATGCGGTACGAAGCCACTGGCAGGTTGAAAGTATGCATTGGATGTTGGATATGAACTTTAGGGAAGATGAATCAAGAATCCGTAAGAAGCAAGGACCCCTTGTTTTTAACGTAATGAGAAAAATAGCCATGGCGTTATTTAAACAAGATACAACTAAAACAGCCAGTATGGCGAGAAAAAAGAAAATGGCAGGGCTAGACGATGATTATCGCTCAACCCTGTTAGAATCTGGGATTAAAATGCGCTAGCCGTG